>CAZRVL010000036.1:0-20405 GCA_964603455.1 uncultured Lachnospiraceae bacterium | reverse complement strand
TCACTCAGGCGGGAAGTGAGGTCTCGGCTCTGCTCGGACGTATGCCGTCTGCGGTCGGTTATCAGCCGACTCTGGCTAACGAGATGGGAGCTTTGCAGGAGCGTATAACCTCGACCAAAAAGGGTTCGATCACTTCGGTTCAGGCTGTATATGTGCCTGCCGATGACCTGACCGACCCTGCTCCGGCTACCACCTTCGCGCATCTCGATGCAACTACGGTGCTTTCGCGTTCAATATCATCGCTCGGTCTCTATCCTGCGGTCGATCCGCTCGAATCTACTTCGAGAATATTGACACCGGATATTCTGGGCGAGGAGCATTACAATGTTGCGCGTGAAGTTCAGAGAGTGCTTCAGAGATACAACGATCTTATGGATATAATCGCGATAATGGGTATGGATGAGCTTTCGGATGAGGACAAGGCGACCGTATCGCGTGCGAGAAAGATACAGCGTTTCCTGTCGCAGCCGCTGCACGTCTCGGAAAAGTTCAACGGACTTACCGGAATCTATGTTCCGTTATCCGAAACTATCCGCGGCTTCAAGGAGATACTCGAAGGAAAGCATGACGATCTGCCCGAATCGGCATTCCTCTATGTCGGAACTATTGATGAGGCGGTCGAGAAGGCTAAAAAGGCGAACGCATGAACACCTTTAAGCTGAAAATTTCGACTCCGGACGGAAATATATACGATGGTCAGGCGGCAAAGCTCGATGTCCGTGGGATCGGTGGTGAGCTTGCGGTCATGGCAGGGCATATTCCGTTCATGACTGCGCTCAAAGCAGGGCATTGCACGCTCATGCTCGATGACGGCACGAGACGTGAAGGCGAGATAGATGGCGGCATATTGAATGTAGCTGCCGATCTCACCACTATTCTGGCATCGGGATTCAGATGGAAATAAAAATATGCTGCACATCAAAAGGTGTGCAGCATATTTTTTAATTGCCTTCGCTCACGTTTACCGCGCCTGTCTGCGGAATGTAGCTGTATTCAACAGTTGAATATTTACCGTTTTTGAGTCCGAAGAAGTTGAAATAGTATACGGGAGTTCCGATCAGCTCACCGCTGTCGTAGCCTGATTCGTCGAGAGATATGTATATTTGATCCCAGTCGGAGATGTCGTCAAATTCAACGATGACATCTTCATCGAGGTCTATAAGGCATATTATGTCATCATCGTTCACAAGGAGCTTTTCGTTCACCGCCGTGAATATCTCGTCATATACCTTGCTCGAATAGCTGATCTCATAGCTTTGATCGATTATGTAGTATTCACTGTAGTCGGCGATCATAAGTCTGCCGTCATCAAGAAGTGCGATATTGGCATTGTCATCGGGTGCGACTATCGGCTCACAGTCGAGCGTATATGCTGATGACTGCTCTGTGACCATATCGTAGCAGAGCAGGAAACTTCCGCTGATGGTGAACGGACCGCCTGCCGACAGCATTACCTCTTCATCGAGCAGTACATGAGAACGTATCGCGCCGTTCACTATCGTGAGACCATTCGTTTTCGATACCTCAACTATGCCTACATCGATCTCATCCACACTGTCATTATTTATGATGTATGCGGACATTGTGAGATCTCGGTTGAGAACGCTCAGAACATCTATGTTTTCCGAAATTATCTCTGCGATTATCGGGTTTTCAAGCCCATCGACCGGGAGATATTTTTTGTTTATGTTCACAAGATATTCTCCGCCGCATTCATAGAGCTTGATGCCGTCCGCTTCTGCGACAAGGACAAATTCGGCGGCTTGCGGCTTTCCTGTAGTCTCTGAGGTCTGCGGCTTATCGGTATCGGCTTTTGTTGTCGATTGAGTGGTCGTATCGACCGCTATTGCGGATGTATCAGAGGTCTCCGCCTTTGTCGTGTCGGGAACAGTCGTATCCGCTGTTGTTTCTGCTATAGCTGAGGTCTCAGGCTCTTTTGATTCCGGAGCGGTGGTTTCCGGCTTTGCAGTCGTATCCTCATTCTTTGCGGTCGTTTCGGCATTTGTTTCAGGCGCAGTCGTTTCGGTGGCTGATGTATTGTCATCAGTCTCGACTGTTGGTATGCCATCGTATTTGAAGCTGCCGCTGTCAAAGAAAAATTCGAATTTGCCCTTTCCGTCAAATACTGTCTCGGAGAAGTGCATCTTATTCGAGCGTTCGATCTTTCCGAAGTCGGCGAGTAGCTCGAAATCAGTATCATAGAGTCTGAGCTGTCCGTCCTCGCGCACAAGTACGAAGGTCGTGACATAATAATATACCGTCTCGTATTTTCTTGAATCGGATATTTTTTCGCCGTCGAAAATATCTATCTGAGTTTTGCCGCGAAGGAGCGAGACATTTCCGTCCTCGCGCTCGTTGAAGCCTGCATATACCGTATCTATCAGCGTACTTCCCGTTGATGTGTCACATATTCTGAAATCTGCCGAGCTTCCGTTTTTATAGGCTATAAGGAAATTGTCATACGGCATTTCAAGCCTTCCGGTGACTGCCGATATGCCTTTTCCGTCCTTGTCGAGCAGCAGACTTTTGTTGAGATCTGAGCAGTAGACAGAGGTACGCTTGTCATCGAATTTTGTTCTGACAGTTTTATGGAAGGTAGGGTCATCGCCGTCCTTTACATATGACATATTGTAGTCGGCATCGAGCAGATAGCGTCCGCCGTCGAGCTTAAATTCGAGTCGGTAGCTCATAGGAACTGCCGGAGTGACATCCTTGTTCGCGGTAGTGACCTTTGAGGTGGAGCTGCCGGTAACAGGCGAGGATGAGGTCGGTGCAGATGATACCGATGAAGAAGTCGGAGTCGAGGTCGAAAGTGCGTCCGAGGTCATTGGTGATGAGGATACGGGACTCTTGTCGGAGGTATCGTGGTCTTCGGCTTTTGTCGTTGTCGGACGTTTTTCGGTGTCCGGGTCATTCGGAGCTTCGACACGCTGGTCGGTTTTATTTTCCTGCCCTTTATCCGAGCTGCATCCGCCGAAGGTGAAAAGTGCGGCGAATATCAGCAAAAATACGAGCTTTTTCATTTTGACGATTCCTTTCGCGGTGACATTTTTATGTCACGTGAGTTGTATTGCAGACTGTTTTGTACAGATTAATTTACACTTATATCAAATTAGACGCAAAAACCGACAGAAAAGTTCCGTCGGTCAAAAATATTTTTATCCCATATCGTGGAATATCGGCTCTTCGACGGGCTCGGGCTTTTCATCCTTGTAGTACGGGTCTATCATTATCTCCTTTATCTTCGGGAATGCCGCATAACACGCCATGAACGCACAGTCGGCAAACAACAGCACGAACGGGATTATTATTCCTATCGGAAGTGCGATCAGCATAAGCGAATAGGTGAGTATCACCATGACTGCTATACCGAGCGTTGCCATGATATTTCGCTTGAAGCCGATTATCGAGAAGATCAGCGAGTTCTTTATGATCTTGAATATCGACAGGTCGAAGGTTATCATAATAATGTAGATATAGAAGCGCATCCAGAACCAAAGTATCGCCATGAACAGGCTCGCGTAGAACATGAAGTTCATAACTCCGGATGACACGGTGTTATAGGAGATATTGAAATAGAAGAAGGTTATGTCGTAAACTATAAGTATCGATATGCCGAGGTCGAGTATGCCCATGATGAGTCCCTGTTTCAGGTTGCGCTTTATCGCGTACCAGAAATCCTCCCACATGAATATCGGCTCGCCTTTTACCATATTGCGGATTATATAGGTCGTTCCGACGTTCACGAGTCCGAAGGTGAATATCACGAGTATCGACAAGCCCCATGCGATCTTTGTGAATATAGTTTGGAAGCCGATCTCAGCCTGTGTGCCGAACATACCGAAAAGCACCGAGGTCGCGGGGGATTGAGTGTGCTTCATGATACCGTAGACCGGGGCGAAGAGCTTGTACGCCGGGGCATAGGAATTTCGGTCGAGATTTCCCGAAAGTGCGAGCATCGCAAAGAGTATCGGAAAGTTTCCCAGTATGTAATAGACATTGACCGTCACGAGACGGCTGAATTTCGAGCCGAAATATTTGAAGAAGTTTTTGAGATTCTTCGGACCTTCAGGCTCTTTTTTTACGCCCTTGCCTTCGAGCGTATAGTTGAAAAGCTTTATTTCTTTTCCGAATATTTTCATTTTCTTTCCTTTCAGATGTAAACGTATATAAGAAAGAGCATAAGGCAGACGTTTACGAATACCAGCGCGGATATGCGCAGAAATATCAGGCTGTAATTTTTAGAATCGGGCGAATTGAGCTTTGGGCTTCGATTCGGATAGTAGTTGAAAAATGCCTTTGCCGACATTATTATCAAGAGCATGGATATTGCGAATTTCGCGCCCAAAAAGCAGAAGGAGTCGAGCAGCAGTCCGGATTTTGACGAAAATTGCAGCATTGTCAGCGAAAATCCGAACAATATCCCGCGTGTGAGCAGTGCTGCAGTGCTTATCGGCAGGGTGAACAGCGTGAATCCACCCAAAAACACGGCTATGACCGCGGTCGCTTCATGCAGATAACAGTCAAGCACAACATACAATACATCGAGCGGTGATGTACACTTATAGAAAAGTGCGAGAAAATACCGCTCGATGAGTTTGTCATAAAGTTCGCTTTCGCCGATACCGAGCAGCCGATATACCGCGCAGCCCAGAAAAGCTCCGAAAATAAATATCGCAGAGGCGGCGAAAAGGATCGTTCTTTGATCGATATTCCGCGGCTCTTGCCCGCCTGACAGTCTGTAATCGTTCATTTTCATCCTCCGATGTTTTTTGTACATCATATGAGGTGAAGATGAGTAATATGACTTAATATCAGCTGTTCTTAAGCTCCTCAGCCATCTCGACCGCACGGTTTGTGCAGGCTCTCATGGCATTGTCGATTATTGAGGCAACATCGGCTTCGTAAAGCACGTTCATAGCCTTTTCGGTAGTGCCCTTCGGAGAGGTCACGGCGCGAATCAGCTCTTCGGGCGTTTTTCCCGATCTCATGAGCATTTCAGCAGAGCCGATGACCGTGCGGCATACCGCTTCCAATATGTCATCGCCATCGAGTCCCTGTGCTTTAGCCGAACGGCACATCGCATCTATAAAATAGTAGAAATATGCCGGAGAGCTGCCGTTTACGCTGATTATCGAGTCCATTTTGCTCTCATCGAGCTTTAGTACCATTCCGGAAGATTCGAATACCGATACTGCGAAATCGAAGGCTTCATCGCTCACGCTGTCATTTCTTGCGAGTGCGGAGACACCGAGTCCGATCTGGAGCGGTGTGTTCGGCATGACACGAACTATCGGAGTTTTTTTGCCGAGCATATTTTCGATTATTTCGGTCGATATTCCGGCACAGATCGAGATGAAGGTCTTGCCTTCAAGGTCGGTCTCTTTGAGTTCACCGAGGACTTCGCCGAGATTCTGCGGCTTTACCGAGAGCAGGATATATTCCGCGCCGTCTGCCGCATCGGCAAGGCTTTTCGCGGCATATGCGCCGTTATTTGTGAATACATCGAGCTTTTCGGTCATTTTATCGTAAAGGCGGAGGTCGGCTTCCGTTCCGAGTCCGGAGCGGATAATGCCGCCGATTATTGCAGATGCCATATTCCCGACACCGAGGACTGCTAATTTTTTCATTTTTCCTTTTATAAAAAATATATCAAGTGAGAGAGGTCTGCCTTAAATTATCAATATCCCTTGGTGTCGGTTATCGGATTGTAGCCAAATTCATCGTGCCAGTCGAAGGTCATCTTTTCACCGTTTATCAGCCATTCACGCGGACAGCTGTTGTCGAGCCAGTCGAGCGGCTGCATAGAATCGGTCTGCTTTGAATTTATCGCAAAGGCTGCCTTGAGAGCATTTTTTATCTCTTCATCGGCTGTCTTGGGGTCGCACGATACGAAGAGCGGAGAACCGCTTTCGGCGACAAGCTTGAGCCATTTGCTGTTCAGCTCCCACGGGATGAGGTCGCGGCTGATGTGTCCTACACAGTCGGCATCGTTCATGTAGAATGCGCCGTTTTGCGGAAGACGGAATGCCATCGAGTTGACACCCATTCTGCGTGTGCGCTCCCAGGCTCTTCCGGATGTGTCATCACCGACACGGCAAAGCTCGAAAAGTCCTGCCGAGAGGTGAGAGAAGGTGTTGCAGCCGATTATCACAGCGTCATCTGCGGCTTCGCGGATCGCGGTATAGAGATTTATTACCGCCTCTGCGCTCGTTATAGAACGATCCTTGAAGGAATCATTGAAGCGCGTCACCGAATAGCCCATGTCCTTGCCCCATATGCCGAACAGGTCATATGATGTGAAATCGTGCTTTATGAGTCTGTAGCCCCAGCTTCTGACTTTGCGTATGTCGGACTTGACCTTTTCGAGCACTTCGGGAATCGTCGGGTCGAGATAACGCTCGCTGCCGTGGTGTGTGACGTACCATTCGTCCGGAACTACCCCGTCATTCTCCTTGAGAGGACGAACCCATATTCCGGGTATAACACCGATATTTTCCATATCGGATGCGAGCTTTGCCATATCTCCGTAGCTCTTGTTTCCGCCAGACCACATTCCTACACCATTGTCGTAGATCTCCCATCCGTCATCAATAGCCATGTACGGGCGGTTTTCGAGACCTTCGGTGAGTTCGGCGAGCAGCTTCGAATCGGTCAAAATATCCTCACGCGAGGAATTTCCGTAGGCATAATACCAGTTGTTGAAGCCGTAGACCGGTTTTTGGGGAAGGCGCGGAGATTGTGACATTAAGTGACAGAATTTCGACAGAGCCGAAAAGGCATCGGTATCTTTGTATTCGGCAGAGACTATCTCTGCGGCTTCGAGCTTTCTGTCGCCGAGAATGACTCCGCGTCCTCTCGAACGGACATCGAGACAGAGCGTTATGCCTGCGCCGTCAGCCGACCAGACACACATCGAATGCGGACGCACCTTGACACCGTATCCGCGGAGAATGCGCGCATTGCGGTCGTATACCGCAAAATACCAGGGCATACGGTGTTCGGGATGTATGCCGCCCCAGTGCATAGTTCCGTATCCGCGTTCCCATTCATCGCCGAAGAGCAGAGTTCCTGCCGGAAACTCGACCTTATAGCGTAAAAGCACGTATGAGATCGGTGTTTCGCCGGCGGAAAGACTGACTTTTACGCCGTCATTCGTACTTTCGAGTGAGACTGCGACACTATCGGTAGGTGTTCCGTCTGTCGAAACTTTTATGAGCTTTCCATCTTTGCCGTCATCAATTATGACTTCACAGAGCGGTGAGCTGTTGAGTATATCGGTAAAATATGAAGACATTTTGAGTTCCTTTCAATATTAGATGTAATCAATGATATTCTACCACAAAATTCATCATATTTCAAGAGTAAATGAAGATAATTTACAAAAATATAAATATTGACTTGGGTTCTAAAACTTCATTTTGATAAATAAAATATAGCAACAGAGAGGAAGGTGCATTATGGACAAAATTCAGACGATATTTTTTAACGGGACTCTGCCGAGCGAGCTGTCGGGGGATTATATCCTGCCGGACACGTATCCGGATGTGAAAAAGATACTCAGAGTTCGAGCAAAGCCGATCCTGCTCGGTCGGTTCATCAGCGGTGGAAAACTCGAATACAACGGTGCGGTCGATTATATCGTGCTGTTTTCGGCTGAGAGCGGTGATGGAGAAACGCTGCATTCGGTGCATTTCGCCGAGGAATACAGCGGTTCGCTTGCTCCGAGCGAAGGAGTTCAGGCAGATTCGTTCATATCTATTGAACCGCGCATATCGGTATGTTCCGCAGGAATGCAGAATCCGCGGAAAATTTCATTAAAATCCACAGTTTTGACCGATGTTAAGCTGTCGAAGACGATTTCAACGACTCCTGATTCGGACGGTGAGAAGCTCGAAATGCTGGTCGAAAATATGCCGACACTTATAGAATGCTCGTTCACCGCCGATCACAAGTGCATTTCGGAGAACATCGAACCCGATGCCGCGCAGCCGTCGATAGACGAAATCGTGACCTGTGACGTTGAGATCGCCTTTGCCGAAGTCAAGCCGCAGATGTCTGACGGCGAGCTTTCGGTCGCGCTGAAGGGCGAGGCAATAGTTGATTGCATATATAAATCGCAGGTGGAGATCGGTGATTATCGCAGCTTTTCGAGAAAAATTCCGTTGTCGTATGTGATAAATGCCGAAGAATACAGGAAAATTTTCGATGGCGCGGCGGCTGAGACGATCTCGGCGATGGCGTGCGGTATACCGACCGAAATAAATGCAGCGGTCGGCGAGGATTCATACGGAGATCGGCGCGTGGTCGAGCTTGATCTGGCGTTCGACATTGAGTTGATGCTATGCGCTGACTGCGAGTCAACGCTGACGCTCGATGCGTATTCTACAAGATATGAAAGCGAATGCACCAAGAAGGGGCTTGAAATTTTGCGCCTCGGAAAGGCGGTAAATTCGAATTTTTCGGTGAACGAGAGCATTCCGTGCGAGGATATTCTACCTAAAGTAGATTCGGAATGCAGCCGCAGCATAGTAAACTCTCAGGCGCAGGTACGGATAAATTCTGTCGCGGCGGCGAAGGGCAGGGCACAGCTCGGCGGCGAAGCGGTGATCTCCTGCATTTTTTGCGACAAAAGCGAAAAGAAATGCGAATTTTCCTCGTGCGAATTTAAGCTTCCCGTGAAATGCGAGCTGAATGTTGGAGAGTTGAGTGAGCCTATCGCGTTTGCCTGCGAGGCTAAGGCGTTCGATCTGCGCACTCGGATAGACCCGATGAAATTGTCGTGTGATTTCGAAGTCGCGTTGGAGCTGATGATATTGCGACGAGCAAGGCGAGAGATCGTTGAAGGTGTCGTGCTCGGCGAGGAAAAAACAATAGCGAAATATGATAATTCGATGATTGTTCTGTGCTATCCGTCAGCCGATGAGAGCCGTTGGCAGGTCGCAAAACGTTACAAAATGCGTGAGGATGAACTGAGACCGACGGCTGACGGAAGGGTGATAAAGATAAGATAACATATGTTATCAAAAAATCGGGCTCATGCCCGATTTTGTTACTTTCTTGACTTGTCATTTTTAGTATAAGATAACACCAGTGACATTATTATTCCAAATGCGGTGAGTACGATGCCGAGCTTTTTGCCGGGAAGATGATAGGTCAATTTTATCTCGTTTGCGCCATTCGTGTCGAGCGTTATAAGACCGTTGATGGCTTCGGTCGCGGTCAGAGATTCACCGTCAGCGGTTATCGCAAATCCGTCCGAAAATGGGAGCGTCAGCAGGAGATCGGTGTCGATACCATCGGGATTTTTGATCGTTATCTCGGATGAATCGATGACGACTTCAAATTCGGCGATTTGCGATTTTGTAGCCGAAAGCGCAGCTATATTTTCACGGCATAGTATATAATCATCAATTTGAATCACCTGACTCGATGATATTCTGACTATATTCGTGCCTTCTTGAGCATTTATTTTGAATATTCGGTGAGAGGTAGTGTCAAGACAGAGTTCGCTTTCCGAGCCGTTTATCGAAATTTCGGCAGCTTGATAATATGGAATTTCGAGCCAGAGATAGAGTGTTTCGGAGAATGAATGCTCGAATGTCAATGTAGAACTGTATTGAGTTTCGGACAATTCGAACGGAATATCTTCATATAGCTTGACCTCATTTCCGACTGCCGCGCTGAATATCCGCTCGATATTTTCAAACGGGTTCGATTCGAGTGAAGTCGGAAGCTCGTCCTTTAATGCAAAAGCAAGGCTGAGTGCGTTGTCATTTTGGGTGATCATGAAGCTTTTTGACTTGTCAAAAACGATACTATTTTTATCGGCTGAAATCAAATATTTGACTCCTAAAAACGAATTTATCGCGGCTGTCGTTCCGTCATGGTAATATACCCATGCGTTTGTGTGCGGAAAGCCCAATGATGACAGAAAATTGATATTTTTCTGTGAAAATGCCGAGGAATAGTGTGAAATTCCGTTATATCCGATCAAAAGTGAGTCGTTATATGTGCGCGGAGCTAAATTTTCAATACGATAACACGTGTTATCAATCGATCTTGTTTCTTCGATCAGGGCGGATATTTCGGAAATGTGATTTTCGAGTTTCGAGGAATTTGCGTCTGTTGTCCAGATATTTGTGATGCGGTCGAAAGTTATGTATGACGAGAATGACACTTCAAATATCGTCAAAATAGACAAAAACAGCGATTTGTTCATATACATTGCCAAGGTGTACAGACCTATCGCAGCTAAATTAATCAGCGCGAAAAGGAATGAAAATCTACTCTGATCAGACAGAGATGTTATAGCGAAAATCGATATTATCGTTATGGGGAACATCCAGCGTCCGACTGTAGACTTTACCTCCGAAGCTGCTACTAAAATCGTGAATGCAATGACGAATGAATATCTCCAAGGGAACCAAGTTGGCTGATTGAATGCGTGCCAAATGAGGTCGAGTGCAGGAATAGAAGTCGAAATTATGAGAGAAAACAGCAGTATTCCGATAGAGATGCGTCGGCGCGGCAATATTGATCTGTCGAAGAAAAAGAATATCGCAAGCATGGCTATCCCGACACCGACATAAACGTTCGGAAGTCCGTTTGCAATGTCAGATCCGTGTTCGGAACCGATAAACAGCATTGAAATGTTGCTCAAATTGAATTTTGCTCCGGAATACACAGCCGAAACGAGAGCCGAAAAAGTCGCGGCAATTCCGATAACTGTGAATATTTTCGCGTGTTGCTTGCCTTCTATATGCCTTTCATATCCGATATAAAGCGAGAATATCGCAATAATTGATGATAGGATAAAGCATATTGCCGGATAATAGTATGTCAAGCTCGGCATTTCGGCTTTACTGCTTTGTAAAGTCAGCGCGAGTGGAATTATAACTATTCCCGATATGCTTCCGGAGAGCAGCGAGGATATGCCAAAGCGAAGCATCGGATATAGAAAATCTTTTGGTTTTTCTATATTCGAGAACATTGTGGAAACGAACCAAAGACATGAGAATATGCAGAGCATATAGCCTATGTAATAGTTCGTGATGATCGCCGCAGACAGCGAAATTATGTAGAGAAACAAACGCTTGCGTTTAATCAAATTTTCAATGCCGAGTGCGATAAGCGGCAGTAGTATCACCGCATCAATCCACATTATATCAAAACTGTAAATTACAACATAACCGTTCAATGACCAAACCAATGAGAATACGAGTTTTTTGATCGGATCGTCTGTTTTTTTATCGAAAAAAACGGCTGAACTTGCGGCACATGAGGCAAGTTTTAAAGCGATTATTAGGCTTATTGCCGAGCTTATTCGTTCTTCTTTGAATAAAAGTGTCAGTAAATTGAAGGGACTGAGCAGATAGTAGGCTACAAGTCCAAAACTTTCCGAGCCTAACGACATCTCAGTTGTAAAATTCAACGGATTTCCATTTAATATCGAACGTCTGAACCAGCTCAAAAAGGTCGAATACTGCGAATACATATCGCTGACCAAAAACGAACGGTCTCCGAACGGAACTATGCCAATGATCAGATATATCGTCAAAATAACGAAAAACGAAAGTAAAAATGCCGTTAGTGGGAGCGGTATTTTCAGCTTTTGAGATCTTTTTTTTATCATGAGCTTCCTCCCGAAATCTTTTTACAATAATTATACCATATATTCGCGGATTTTGCAATACGGATAGAAAAATTTTAGCCGAAAACCTTGAATTAATGCGGCTTTTTTTGCGAGCCACTTGATTTTTCTGCCGCGATGTGATATAATATATGAAGAAAAACTTTTGGGGGTATTTATGACGGCGAATCAGGAGAGATTTCTCGAAATATTAAAGTCTTCGCTTGGGGGCGAGGAGTATAAAGCCGAAATTTTACGCAGCGACCTTGAGGAGATATTTCGGCTGGCTGATATTCAACTGCTCCTGCCGATAGTCTTCGAAAGCGTTTTCAGGTCGGTGAACAGTGAAAATGCCGCGCTTTTCAAGGCAGTCAAGCCGTATGTAATCAAGGGTGTTGCCGGACAGATCGCGCAGAATGCCGAATTTTCAGAGCTTTATCGAAAAATTCTTGACAGCGGACTTCACCCGATGATCGTGAAGGGGCAGATATGCTCGAAGCTTTATCCGCTGCCTGACCACCGAATAAGCACGGATGACGATATTTTGATTTCATCGGACGAATACGAAAAATGCCGAAGGCTGCTCGAAGAAAGCGGCTTTTCGGCTGAGACCGAGGATGACGGTTCGCGATATGAGGTCGGTTACAACAATGGATTTATCCGAATCGAGCTGCACCGAATGCTTTTTGATCCGACCGAGGGACATTCGGACGAACTGAATCGATTTTTTGCGGATGTGCAGAAAAAAAGCGCGGCTTACGGCGATTTTCTGTCTATGCCGCCGCACGAGCATATGCTTTATCTGCTGCTGCATTCGTTCAAGCATTTTATGGTCTGCGGTGTCGGGCTGAGACAGGTATGCGACATCGGACTTTGGGCGCGTGAATATTCTGAAAATGTCGATTGGGAGCTGCTGCGCTCACAGCTTTCGAGTGTTCGTGCCGACAAATTCGCGGCGGCACAATTTAAGATCGCACGCGAACGTTTGGGGCTTGAATTTTCGCTTCCGCCAGTTTGGGAAAAAATGTTAAATAAGGTCGGGATATGTGATATGCTCGATGATATGTTCGATGGGGGGCTTTACGGAAGCTCAAGTCTTGACCGTCTGCACAGCTCAACGGCGGTTTTGAGCGCGGTGCGTGCCGATCAGACCGGAAAAAAGGCGAATGTGCTCGAAAGCGTTTTTCCGAAGTTTTCGTATATGGCGGTGAAGTACGATTATGTGAAAAAGTACCCGATACTTTTGCCTATCGGTTGGGCTGATCGCATCATCGGGTATTTGCGCGAAATGCGAAATGAGTCTTCGAATGCGGCATCTTCGCTGAAGATCGCACGCGAACGTGTCGAGCTGCTCCGAGAATACGGAGTTATAAAATAAGCATTTTTTAAAAACATATTGCATTTTGCCGAAATATATGCTATAATATAGATGATATTTTTATGTATTCAGGAAAGGAACTCTTACATAAAATGGAAATTCTTGTTATTTTTAAGACGCATCTCGATCTGGGCTACACCGATCTCGCCGCAAATGTTGAGCGGCGGTACATGGAGGAATTTATTCCTCACGCGCTCGATCTTGCCGAAGCAATGAAGGATTCGGAGGACAATTTCGTCTGGACGACCGGTTCTTGGCTGATCGACAGATTTTTGAAGAGATCGCCGGATGCCGCTCGCATGGAGCGTGCAATAAACGATCACCTCATCGCGTGGCATGGTCTGCCCTTCACTATGCACGTTGAGATGATGGATGCGCCGCTTTACGAATACGGACTTTCGATCTCAAAGCGGCTCGATGAAAAATTCGGAAGAAAGACTATCGCTGCGAAATCGACCGATGTGCCGGGCTTCACGAAGGCGGCAGTCCCGCTTTTGGCGAAGGCAGGCATAAAGCTCGTGCATATCGGTGTGAATCCGGTCAGTGCAGTGCCGGATGTGCCGAATATTTTCAGGTGGCAGGTCGATGATTCCGAAATTTTTGTGATCTACGACAAGAGCTATGGCGGTATCACGCCGATACCCGGAACTGACAAGCTGCTCTGCTTTGCGATGACGAATGACAATCAGGGTCCGCAGAATCCCGATGACATAAAGGCATTTTACGATGATCTCCGAGCAAAATATCCGGGTGCGAAGATACGTGCGACCGATCTTAATGAAGTTGCTGCGGCACTTGTTGAGGCTGATCCCGAACTGCCGATATTCACAGGCGAGATCGGTGACAGCTGGGCGCACGGCTATCAGACCGACCCGCGTAAGATTATGACCTACCGCACTATGCTCCGTTATGCCGCCGATCTGCCGGATCTGCAGAAGGAAAGCGTATATTCCGAGCTTCTCAAGGTCGCTGAACATACATGGGGAACGTGCGGAATAAAATACATAAACGATGACGGAAATTACTGCCGTAAGGATTTCGAATTGGCGCGAAAGATGGGAAAATATGCCTATTCGGAGCTTTCTTGGCAGGAACAGCGCGATTATGTAAATGCCGCAGTATCCGCACTCGAAGCCGATTTTGATTCACGTGCGAAAAATCTCACTAACGAATGGCGTGTGAATATGCCGCCGATCAGGACTGATCGTATCGAGGTCGGAAAGCCTTTTGAGCTTGGCAGATTCAATATGACTGTCGGAAATGACGGCTCGATATACTGCCTGAAGCTTGACGGCGAGGACAAAATACCGAGCTGGCAGAGACTTTTCAGATTCGAATATGAGCTGTTCTCTCACACCGACACGATGAGATTCGGTGAGCAGTATTTCAGAGCGCGTCAAGGCTGGGGCTATGACGATTTCACAAAGCGCGGACTTGATGAATCGCCCAATTCGCATATTTTAGCCGGTGCGCACGTTGAAAAGCTCTATCGTTTTGCGGATTCTGTTATTTTACATATGTCCTGCGAATCAGTATTGAACGAAAAATACGGCTGTCCCGAAAAGTTCACGCTCAAGCTGACGGTCGAGAACGATAAGCTCTGCGGAGATTTCGCGTGGTACGGTAAGCCGGCATCGCGCATTCCTGAGGGAATGTGGCTCTGCTTTGACGGAAATGACGGCGATATGGCGGTCAGAAAGCTCGGAATGTGGGTCGATCCGCGTGAAACTGTCAGAAACGGCGGCCGTTCGCTGCACGGAACAGATCACGGCGTTCGTGTCGGCAAAATGGAGATCGAATCGCTCGACTGTTCGCTCGTCACATTCGGCGGCGGACTTTGGAACTATTCGAACAGAGTTCCGAGCGAAGGCGATGAAGTCAGATTCTGTCTCTACAACAATCAATGGAACACCAATTTCCCGTTCTGGTACGATGAGGACGCGAGATTCAGATTTGTTGTTAAGTTTTAATTAAGAACTGCGGCTTGAAATTCAAGCCGCAGTTTTGTTATTTCTTCAAAGCCGTAACAGTCTCAGCTATCTTGCCTTCGACCGTTGCCTTGTTCGATGCCACAGCGGACGAAAGATCCTTGCTGCCCTCGCCGAACAGGGTATAGATGAACGCATCGCGTACCTGATTAGACCAGAAGGTGTCACCGAGATCGTATACTCTTGTTCCCATGATCAGGTCGAACATTTTAGAGGATTCATCATCACGTGTGTATTTTGTTTTGAGCGCGACCTCGAAGTACTGAGGAATGACGTTTTCGTGTGCGCTTGCCGAAAGTGCTTCGAGCATGAGTCCTGTGAATGCCGTATCGGTCGTTGTCACGGGGATAGCAAATATTCTGCCGCCCTCAACGCGCGAATAATAGTTTTCCTGAGCTTCATCGTACTTCGGGTGGGGGATGACACCGAAATCTATCTCCATCTCACGGTAATATGCGCTGTCGAGCAGTCCGAAGGAAGTCGTTTGGAAGAGTGCGTTTCCGTCCTTGAAGAGCGGTACTTCGGTGATATTTCCGTTCAGACCCTTGTTGCCGTACCAAATATCGTCCTTCCAAGTCATATCGACTATTCTTTCGTATATTTCAACGAATTTTTCGTCCGATGCCATCGAGAAGTACGGAAGGTCGTCCTTGTCCTTCTTGATCGAATTTGCGCCTGCCGCTACCCAGAGTGTCGGCGAGACCTGTTTTGTGATCGCGGAATATCCATAGCGGTCGTTTTCGTCCATCTTCGTGTCGCCGTTTAGATCATCTACTGCCGCGATGCACATTTTGTTGAACTCATCGAATGTCCATTTTCCGTCCTCGACAAGCTGATAGATATTGTTGAATTTCAGCTGCTCGGCGAGCTGCTTGTTGAAAACGAGCGCATAGGTGTAATCGTACACCGAAAGGTTGAAATCGCCGTATGCGAGCCATTGATTGCCGCCGATAGTTATCGATTCGTTTATGCTATGACACCAATAATCCTTCGTGAGGTCTATGTATGGCATTTCAGCATAGGATAGCAGCAGTCCGTCTACCGCATGACCGAGTGCGTTTCGGTCGGTGAATGAGAGTATGTCGTATTCATGGTCGCCGGCTAAGATTATTCTTGCTCCGGTCTCGTTAGCTTCGACTGCACCAAGAATCTCCTGCTTGATCGTCACACCGAAGCGTTCCTCAACCGCACGATTAGAAAAATATATCGCATCGTTCAGAACATCGCCGTTTTCACTTTCGACATCGACATAGCCTTTGTATGCGGTCGATTCGGCGGCGAGTATCTTAAATTCGCGCCCTTCGTAGTCTGCATCGGGGAGGTCATCCTTGTCGGAAGCTGTGGTTTCGCCTGGTGTGGATACTTCATTTTGATCGTTTGGTTGAGTAGTGTCTTCGTTTTGTGACGAGACCTCGCCGCAGGATACAGCAGATGCTGCCATAGATAATGCGAGGATAAGACAGACAGTTGATAGCTTACTTTTCATGATTTTTCCTCCGTTTTTGTTGTGCGATTAACATATATTTAACAATTCATATATATATATATATATATATATATATGAATATTATACCACAAATGCATCAATTTGTCTATGTATTTTTGTGCCAGATTTTTGTGTTAAAGTGACATCTTTAGTTTGAAGGCAAAACAAAAACCGCTCTCGGATGAGAGCGGTAAAACAATGAAAAGTATTTGACTCAATATTACTTTCTGCGCTTTGCAACAACGAGTGCACTTCCGGAGGCTGCAACGAGGAGAAGAGCGATCGGGTCAGCGGTCTGGGCTGCGTTTGCCGGAGCTGCCTTCTTAGCCGCGAGAGTGAGAGTGATACCGTGATCCTTGGGACCCCAATCGTATGCGACATCTTCACCAGTGAGGGTAGTTCCGAATGCACTTATGAGCTTGTTGGAGGCATCCTTGTCCATGTAGCAGAACATTGCATTGAGCTTGAAGCCTTTCTTAGCCTCGAAGGTCTTGCCCGACTTGAGATTAGCGTCCTCTTCGAGGGTATCCCATTCGATCATTGCTTCGAATGCCCAACCGTTGTCGGTCTTCCAGGTCTTGATAGCAACGCCGTCACCATCGTACATAACTGCGTTGTTCTTGGATTCCTGACGCTGGATCATTGCCTTTGTCTCGTTGAGACCGAACGAATAGAATATTGCGCGGCTTTCTTCGGTGGTCGCGAAATACTGACCCATATCGATCGAGATCTGGAATGCGTCACCGTCATACTTGCCTTCGGACGAAGCCGTGACTGCCGAATCGAGTATATCACCTGCAAAGTAGAGTCCGTTCTCATCCCAGAGGAACTTGACATCTGCATTGAAGTCTTCAGCGATGCTTCCCGACCATGCCTTAGCGGTCTTCGAGCTGAAATTTACGGTCGCAGCAGATGCGTATTCACCGGACGAGATCTTGCCGTCTACCTTCGGAGTGCCGTAGGGAACGTTGACGTTTCCGACTGCGGACATAGCCGAAACTGACGAGGTGAGAAGTGCAGCTGTTAGACAAGCTGCCGAAAATGTTGCGATTGCGTTGCGAATTTTCATGATTTTTTACCTTCCTTTGCGAGATAATATTTGTTTTTCGCTGTATAAATTATACCACAATAAGACATATCTGCGCTATGATTTTTGTGCCCAAAAACATTGTTTTTTTGACATCGTATTGATTTATTTGCTTTGGTATGGTATAATATTATTGAAATAACGGCGAGGGGAGAAGGGGCATGAAGCTGTCGAGCGATACGATAAAGGTGTTCGATAAATGCGAACCGATAGAATTTACGAGGATGAATATCGATATTGACCTGATCAGAAGCGGTCACTGCGCTAAACAGAGCCATTCTCATCCGTTCTGTGAGCTGTATTTTCTGCTTGAGGGCGAGATAGAATTTATCGCGGAAAACAGCATACGGGCATTTTCGGTCGAAAAGGGAGAAGTCGGAGCGATCGGTCTGACTCGCGGCGGCGAACTGCACCGCGCAGACATAAAGCAAAAGGATTATGACCATGCCTTCTTCTTTTTCAAGGAGAACAGCTTTCCGGAATTTGAAAATGATTCTCCGCTCGACTGTTTTTTTGAGCGTCAGCGCGGTGAGAACAACACGTTCGTTCCGTCGAGCGAGGCTTGGGCGAGGATGTGTGAACTTATCGAGCGTTTGACCGAGCTTGCGGAGAGCGGGAAAGAGGGAAGGGAATTTGCCGAATACAGCGCGACACTTGAACTTTTCAGTTTGGTCTGCTCGGAGTACAAGCGGATATTCGAAAAGCCGCTGTGTCAGAAGGAGCTTGATGCCGGGATAGACATGGCGGTGAGTCCGATAGCGAACCGTGCGGCGAGCTATATTGCCAGAAATTTTCGAAATATTTCGAGCGTTTCGGAGGTCGCGGAGATCTGCGGAGTCACACAGTCGTATCTTTCGCGCATTTTCAAGCAGGTATACGGCGTTAAGCCGAATGAATATCTTCGCCGCCATCGGCTCGAATATGCCAAAACGATGCTGCTAAACGGATACGATGTGACTTCGACCTGCTATCATGTCGGATTCACCGATTATTCTCATTTTATTCAAGTTTTCCGCACATGTGAGGGAATGACACCGCTGGCATTTCAAAAGAGCCGCGGCGTTCTGCGAAATGACAGCATAGAACCTGATTTTTAATACAAAAACGGAGAATATTTTTGAATATCCTCCGTTTTTTGATCAAATGTAAATTTTTGATATTGGCTCAGCCGTGATTGAATATTTTTTTGTCGAGCGCGGGTATGCGCGATGTGAAGCTGCCTTCGGGTGTGTTTTTCAGGCTTTCGGTGTAGATCTCCATGCGGCTGTCGATATTGTCGATGTATGAGAGCAGCTCGGCTTCGGCGCACATCGGGCGGACTGCCGCGCCAAATTCGGGTTCGCCGTGATGCGAAAGAATAAGATGCTGCAAAAGTGTCGATTTTTCTTCGGGAATCTCAAGTCTTGCGGCGACCTCCGCTACCTCACGCGCACCCATCACAAGATGTCCGAGCAGCTGTCCCTTGGTCGAATATTCGGTCACCATGCCAATATTCGAGAAATTAAACTCATATTCCTTGGCAAAATCATGCAAAAGTGTTCCGGCTATGAGCAGGCTACGGTCGATTATATTCGAGTATAGACGTGAGAGAAAATCGGCGGTTCTGAGCATATTTGCAGTGTGCATGAGAAGTCCCGAAACGAAGCTGTGATGAACGGATTTTGCGGCGGGAATGCGTTCGAATGCAGTGCGGTGGCTTTCAAAAATTTCCAAAGCGAGCTTTTTGTAATCCTCATCTTCGAGCGAATTTATAAGGTCGAGTATCTCTTCGACCGTTTTATTTTTGTCTATCGGAGCTGTCGGAACGAGCTGCGAGAGGTCATAGGAATCTGTTGGGAGCGCGAGTCGGATGTTCGTGACGATCATCTGGAGATTCCCCTTAAATTCCGAGACTGTTCCGCGAATTTTTGCGACCTTTCCGATGTCTTCGGGATTTGCCGCGACCGGACCGGAATAATCCCAGATCTTGATCTCCATCGAGCCGGTCATATCGGAAATAGCTCCGGCAAGAAAGGGCTTTCCTGCCGATGATGTTTTGAGAACTGCATCCTTGAGGATATAAAAGCCCTCGATCTCGTTCCCGACTGCGAAATTTTCTATCATTACATTATATAACATACATTATCCTCACTTAAATATTTCTATAAAATAGTGTAGCCGATATTCGAAAAAAAGTCAATAGGCTGACTGTAAAATTTACTCAAAATTTGCATTTTCAATAAATGTGTACGAAAATTCATGAAAAATTCTTCGAATATACATTGACAAAGCGCACGATTTGATGTATAATTATATTGTACCAAAAAGGTATAGTTTGGAGGAAGAGCAATGAGACTCACACAGGAAGCGGATTACGCGCTGAGAATAGTCTATGTACTTGCAAAAAATGAAAAAACACTCGACGCAAGGACGGTATCGGAAAAAGCGTGCGTTCCCGAACGCTTCACGGTGAAGATCCTCAGAAAGCTCGTTTTGTGCGGTATAGTGACATCGAAAAAAGGTTCGGCGGGCGGATATATGCTGACCGAATCGACCGAAAAGCTGACTATGCGCCAAGTTGTCGAAGCCATCGAAGGCTCACTTGAAATTTCGCGCTGTCTCGGCGGAGATTATGAATGTTCACGAAACAATAACAAAAAATGCTGCACCTTCCACCTGATATTCGAGAAGCTCAATTCCGAGCTTGCCGAAAAGCTCGGTCGGATAACGATCGAGGAGGTCGCCGATGATTCGGTCGGCATTGACAGTATATTAAATAAAATTTAAAATAAAATTTACACGGAGGAAAATAAAAATGGCAAAATTTGTATGTAAGGTATGCGGATACGTTTACG
>CAZRVL010000035.1:0-20412 GCA_964603455.1 uncultured Lachnospiraceae bacterium | reverse complement strand
AAAACACGACAGGTACAAAGCCCGTCAATGCGATGACCATTTGATATATTGTATACGTCCTGAATTTATCCGGACGAATGGATATACAAAGAATTATTGCTATCGCCGCAGCAGCGATCAGTCCCGGGATAACATAGTTTACCGACCAGCGATACCATCCACATATTCGGTCTATAGCCGATGTACATAGGCTTATAAGTATGAGCTGACTGAAAACTATCGCGCCCGGATCGCTCAGATTTTTCATTACGGTTATGAAAGATAGCCAGCCGTAAAGAAGCCCGACCGATACCAAAAGATACCATATTCCCGAAGAAGGCAGGAGATGATCTATCAAAAAGCTGAGTATTATCGCGACAAGCACTGTGAAAGTCGTTGATTTTATGAACAGCCTTTTGGTAAGTCTCGGCTTTATATACGGATAATCCATATCAAAAGCCCCATCGGTCTCAACAGTCTCCATATCGCAGAGCGGACAATAAGCAATATCGCTCGCTATTTTTACTCCGCAGTATTTGCAGTATCGCATGAGACTTTTTTCTCCTTCTTTTTCGTTTTTGTCGGCGGCTGAGTTTCGTTCGAAACAAGAACTACCTCAACTCCCTGCTCCGACAGATACTTTGTGACAAATCGTTCGAACGAATTATCGTCTATCGTTGAGGAAAAGGACAATGCCAACGTGCTGCCGTAGGAACAGAGCGACACCTTTTTGGGATGAGTTCTTGAACCGCCGAGCAGCATCTCCATTCGCTCGACCTTATCGCATATTTCATCCGGCAGCTTGAGCCTTCCGAGATTCGACATCGTTAATGTGTACTTATTCTCGGCTTTTGAAAATATCATGCGCATTACGAGATCCTTTATCCACACAGGGATGAATCTTATCGGCGTTATCCTCTCAATAGCGACATTTCCCGCGATCTGCCGTTCAAAATATTCCCGGTTGAGACATTCCGAAAAGCTCTGCTTTACCGCCGCAGCTATATCCTCAAGTTTCGCGCCAGGCTCGGGCTTTACCGAGATGTTGACATGACCGAAGAAATTTCTCATTGTCGTTGAATCGAACATTCCGCGAAGATTGACCGGAAGACTTATAACTATAGGTCGGTCACGCTTTGATGACCTTCTGTAGGCTGTATTGTATATCGACCAAATAAGCAGTGAGGCTAAATATTCGCTCATAGTACATCCGAGCTCATGCGCCAATACAAGCAGCTTATCCGATGGCAGAAGCAGTGTCAAAACACCAAGACGAACACCGTCATAGCTGTATCCGCCGAATCTGAAGGCTTCGGGATCCTTTGGCGGCTTTGTATTCTTTTGTTCCGCAACTTGTTTTTTCCCGTCATCGGTCGAGATAATATTCTTTTTATTTTCCCCGACTATACGTCCGAAGCTGTCTTCATCGAAATCGCGTGCAACTCTGTCGCAGTATTCGCGTATCTTTTCTTCGGGAATATCACCTGTAAGATTGAAATAATAGCATACTAATACATACAAAAACTGAGATGCGCCCATACCGTCCGACAGCGCATGGAATATTTCAAGATTTATTCGTTTTTTATAATATGTTACTCTGAAAAGGAAGCCGCGGTCACCTCGCGAACCCATTGGAGCACACGGATAATTAAATTCCTCGCGGACTCTCGGTATCTCGCTGTTTGCATCGAGATAATACCAAAAAAGTCCCTTTCTGAGTCTGACAGCAAATGCCGGGAATACTGCTAAGGCTCGCTCAAGTGCAGTCTGCAACAGTTTCGGATCTACCTCGTCACAAAGGACTGCGCTGACACGAAAAACATTCGAGCCGCGTGTATCCGACACAGCCGGAACCAGCTTCGCCGCATTGTCAAGCGTATCCCAGTAATATTCATCGACAAAATTATGAGCACGGCGTTTGTTCAAGCTGCTCCCTCCTTAATGCGAAATCCGATCATATGTCCAAAAATTCATCAAACAAATCTATTATACAACATTCGGAAAAATTAAGCAAGCGAAAATTGTTAATTTTAAGCTTTTATCTATTGCAATATTCAAAAAAATATGGTATAATGTCTTCGGGAGAGTGATCTTATGGATAATATTATTTTGATAGGCATGGCAGGCTGCGGAAAAAGCACTATAGGTGTACTGCTCGCAAAAGCACTCGGAATCGGATTTTTGGACACCGATCTTGTGATCCAGCAGCGCGAAAAGAAAAAGCTCCAGGAAATAATCAACAATGACGGACTCGATTATTTCAAAAAAGCCGAGGAAGCCGCTCTTTTGAGCGTAAATGTCAAAGATACAGTCATAGCGACCGGAGGAAGTGCAGTTTATTACGATGATGCCATGAAACACCTTAAAAACTGTGGCAAATGCGTTTGGCTGTCGCTTCCGTTTGAGACGATAGAGCGCAGGATAAAAAACATCAAGACACGCGGAATAGCGATAGCCCCGGGAAAAACTCTTCGGGATGTCTACGATGAGCGTCTGCCGCTCTATAAAAAATATGCCGACATAGTCATCGAATGCGAGGGAAACATCGAAGACAATGTCAGCGAAATATTAAAAAGAATATAGATCTTTTTGCCGCAGCTCAATGCGGCACTTTTTATTCCTCGTAGCTGCTGTATTCGCCCGAGGACATATATTCGAGCGGATCGACATATGCTCCGTTTAGCTTCATTTCAAGGTGGAGATGCGGTTCTTCGGCAAGCTCTGTGAGCGATGTGCTGCCGATACAGCCGATCGTCTGACCCATTCCGACCTTATCACCGACCGCTACCGTTACATCCTCACCGAGATTCATATATGTCGTATATATATCGTCCCCGTGATCTATTGTTACCGACTGCCCCATCATCGGATCTTTCCAAACTCTGCACACAGTTCCGCTCGATGAAGCTATGACCTCTTCGCCGACCGAAGCTGCTATATCCGCCCCGGTATGTGCCCGATAATCACACATAGTCGCCGACCAGACAGGAACATCTATTTCAAAATTCTTTGAAATGAATCCGTCAACCGGCATTACGAAATAATGCACCTCTGCCGAAGCCGGCTCTTCGTCCTGCTCGTTTGCACGAACCAACTCGGTAACGGCATTGTCAGGAAGCTCTATAGAAGCAGATTCGCTCGGCTCTGTTGCCTTATCGGTCGTGACATCCTTCGGCTTTGTGACATTTTTTTCGGATTCTCCCCTGTCATTTTGAGGAACTTTTTGAGCTGTGTCTGCGGTCGAGACTCGATCATTTACGGTATCCTCGACCTTTCCCTTCCGTTTTGAAGCAACGGTATAGATCGATACGAAGATCATGCAGGCAAGCATTCCGGCAAGCAGCAGATAGATCATTGTGTTTATCGATTTCTTTTTGATTTTGTTTTCCATGTATAATACCAGCCTTTCGTTATTCCGGAGTGTTTTCCGGCTCGTCAATATTCTTGACAGCAAAATGCGGTCTTATACAAAAAGATCCCGTATTTCGGGATCTCAAAAAATTATTGAAGATTTACATGACGGCGCATTACAAGCTCTGTGAACATAAACAGAACTGCCGCGAATATCGCAGAAAGCACTATATAAACGATCAAAGACACCTGAATATTGAATAAAACAGTCTGATCGAGCAAATGCCCCGAATACATCTGGCGTGTGAAATCAATGCTGAGACTTGAAAGCCCCATTAACCAAGAATATACCGACTCTACGATACGACCAATGATACTGACTATTCCGTATCCGACAAATGAACCTAATATTCTGTGACGCTTAAAGAGCTGACCTATAGATACTGCCGCGTACAGTATAAGTATCGACTTAAAGAGCGACACAAGTCCGAATGCCGAAAGCTCTGCCGCTATCACCCAAATACGCAGATCGATGAATTTTATCATCCACTCAGCTATCAGCAAAGTATCAGCCAAGACAGACATAAATGAATTTGTTGTATCGGACAATATGAGTATCATCCCCGAAAGCATGAGCACCGCAAATGTTCCGATCACCCAAACAACACTGCATATGAGCTTTGACCATATAACAGAACCGCGTCTGACTGGAAGGGTCAATGTCAGATAACCCTCGTTCGAATAAATATTGCGATAAAACCTACGGATCATCAGAATATACACTATGACCACCGAAGCTATCGCAAGGACTGCAAACAGCAGTGTGGAAAGCAGCATCGGAAGATAAAATATATCAAGGCTGCTGCACAGTGCTCCGAACAATGCCGAAAGTCCGGAAAGTATCAAAAGCCCTGCCCACAAAAGCAAAACGCTCGGTGCAGTCGCACGAAAATCATACTTTAAAAGCTTAAAAACCATTTTGACTACACCTTATCCTTATAAAGTTCGCGGAAAAGCTGATCTACCGACATATCGTGCTTTTCACGTATCGAAGCGACCGAGGCACACAAAGCCGCTTTTCCCTCTGACAGAAATATCACATCATCAAGCAACCGTTCCACATCGGCTATCAAATGGGTCGATAGCAGTATCGATGCGTTTTCCGCATAGTCTGTGAATATCGTATCAAGTATCTGATCTCTCGCCGCCGGATCGACTCCCCCGAGCGGTTCGTCAAGTACATAAAGCATAGCGGCTCGACTCATAACAAGTATAAGTCTCAGCTTTTCAAGTTCGCCCTTTGAAAGCGTTGAAAGCCGCGCCTTCGGAGCAATATTCATACGCCCTATCAGCTCTACCGCCTTTTTACGGTCAAAATCAAGATAAAAATCTCTGAAAAGATCAACCATATCGCAAACTCTGCTGCTTAACGGAAGTGAATTTCTTTCGGGAAGATATGCTGTTATTTTCGCACTTTCACGGCTCGGCTTGCTTCCCAATACCAACACTTCGCCGTCAGTCGGAGTCAGCAGACCGTTTATAAGCTTGATTATAGTGGTTTTTCCGCTGCCGTTAGGACCTAAAAGTCCAACTACACCACCGCTGCCGACCGTAAATGAAAGCTCATCGAGTACTTTTTGAGAACCATATTTTTTAGATACATTGTAAAATTCAAGAAGCGGTGGAAGCTCATCGCCAATATGAGCTTCTTCCGGACAGGTCAAATTGATATTTTCGTCCATAATATATATGTCAGGCTTTCGGTTTCGAAAGTCTCCTTTCTTAAAAGCTCTGCCGCTGTATGTATTTTTCAAGCTTCGGCAGAAACAAATAGAATTCCGATATTGATATTTTTAACCAAAGAATCATCATTTTCAGAATGGCGGAAGCGCGAACGCTTCCGCCGTGATTTTATGAGATTGCAGCCAGCTTAACAAGGCTGACCGGACTTCCTATAGTCCCGTTGAGTGTGGCAAAAAATTGAGGTGAGATCAAAGTTATCCTGTATTTGCCGTTTTTCATCCGATCAACGCCCTCCACGTTGTACCTAACGCCGCCGCAAAGTATTTGAACATATGTAGATTTATTGAACATACTCTTACTTGCGCGTAGCTTTTTTATTAGCTCATCGTCAAGGACTATATTGTCGATGTCGATCGTTTCCGCATTGATTTTGTTTGGTCGTTTGGTCATTTCAGAAATAGTCAATACGTTATGCTGAACTGTAGTTTTCATAAACATACCATGCCTTTCTTGATCGCCAAAGATTTTCATCTTCGACACACCCGCAAAACCGAATCATCGGCATTTTGCGGTAACATTCAAAACTGCTGCTGATACAGATAACCCAATATTCTATTGTCTTTAATTTAATTATACCACATTTTGATTTCCTTGTCAATAGATATTATATGTTTTTACAAAATAGAACAGAATCGTTAAAGGTTAAAAAAGCAGAGCGACCTTAAGCGATATACACCCAAATGTCTGATTTTTGAGTGAATATCAGGTCTGCTCTGCTTTTTAAAGTTGTCATAATTAAATCATGCCGAACGTTTTTTAATTTACTGCTGCCTGGCTGAAGATTACAACTGTCTGGCTGTTTTCGTCTGCTGCTACAGTATAGGTATACTCGGAAAGCAACGTGCGGACGATACCCGCAGCATCAACATAATAGTTAAATTTGACCTGCGTGCAGTCATATTCTACACCGTCTTCCGAATGATCCGCTTTTGCGGCATAACCGTCATTCATGGTCATTGTATACAGCGTCTGTTCGCCGATCTCGATCATCTCGATCTTATCGACATCCGCCACCGCATAATCAATGCTGAATGCAGCAAATATATCGGGAGCTTCTGACGCATCAAGCTTTTCTCCGTTGCGGCTGACAACTGTCGAACCGTTTTCGCAGGTCGCTTCATAGCTGTACACCTCTCCACTCGAAACGATCTTCTCAGTCTCGGTAAAATCGTATTCAAGGGTAGTGCCGTTTATGAACTTTGTGTATGACTCGGTAACGCTGTTTTGAAGCGATTCGGTCTCATACTCCGGCTTAAATGTAGTGTACACCATTATCTCGCCGGCTTCAAGTCGGCGAGTTTTTTCGATACCGCTTTTTACTGTATCTATCTGTCCGGTCATTTCGGTCTCGTTTCGGCAGCCGAAAAGCCCCGCAGATACAGCGCAGAGCGCAAGAGCCGCCGCAGCGATCTTCCATATTTTTTTCATTAAAACGAACTCCAAATCGTAAATTAGTCTGCTGTGGAAATATTAATTCTTAAGCTCAAGCTCACGTGAACGATTCGCCTTCTGAGCAAAGAGATTTCCGCTCGTCGGAGGAGTATATGTTATTGCATTCGCACCTGAAGATATAGTATCGCGTATCGTCGCATCGCTCGGACCTCCGGTAGCTATTATCGGCACATACGGATATTCGGCGCGTATCATCTTGATTATCTCCGGCGTTTTGTCAGCACCAGAAACATTGAGTATGGATGCGCCGGCTTCAAGTCTCGCCTTGAAATCGGTATTTTCCGATATAACGGTCAATATTACCGGAATATCTATCGCAGTCGCGATCTCGCTTACTGCTTCATTCGAAATATTCGCACCGACAACTACTCCCTGCGCCCCCTGATATTCAGCGTGCTTTGCAAGGTTGACCGCACGTTTTATTCCTCCTGCACCTATTCCCGAGCCGATACCGCAGAATACCGGCACATCAGCCACCGAGATAACCGCCTGCGTGATTATCGGCTGCGGAAGAAAAGGATAAACCGCGATCACCGCATCCGCATTGTTGTTTCGTATAGCTGCTACATCTGTAGTAAATATGAAGGAGCGGAGTACCCGCCCGTTTATCCTTATGCCGCTCGCGCTTTGGATAGCATCCGGCAGCGTTATTATAGACTTTTTCAGGTGTCCCCTGACCTCGGGGATATATACATCACCGCTCAAAAAAATTCTCCTCTCAACTATTCAGATATTTTCAAGAGGATCTGTCATTTTCGCCAAAAATGCGCCATTCGGCGCATTTCCGGCTTACGGGCACATGACCCTCGATCAATTATGTAATAATATCAGAGATAGCGTTTGATGACCTCAGTAGCCTTCTCAACAGGGAGAGAAACGGTCATCGTGCAGTTGATGTCGTACTTTTCGGAAAGCTCGGCGACCTCTGTCGCGAACTTATCGAAGCTGACTATATCATTATCGCATATCTTAAGCGCAGAATCGACAAATATGTCGGTAACATCGTGATTGCTCGCGATGATGCCAGCGATGAAGCCGAAAAGCGACTGTGCATCGTCTATAGCGTACTGAACGGTATCGATAAGACGAGCGGTGTGCTTGATGTCATAAGTGAGCTTAGTACCCTTTTCGATGCAGACTACGGATCCCTTAGTCTGAGCCGCTGCAGTATTCACCAACTCTATGAGCTGCTTTGTCTTACCTGTTCCCTTTACGCCTATGATGAGCTTTAACATAATTGTTATCCTCCTGAAAAATAATTGGCATTTGCCTGTACATATATTTTACACTAAAACCGAGAAAATTTCAAGGGGTTTTCTGAATATTTTTCACGGTTTCCGAAAGTTTTACACCTTGCACAAATTTAGTATATAAATTTGTGCAGATTACTCAAAGGGACATTCTCTCTTCGAGAGCAGCCTTTTCAGCTTCGTAGCCGGGCTTTCCGAGAAGTGCATACATATTCTTCTTGTATGCCTCGACACCGGGCTGGTTGAAGGGGTTGACTCCGAGAGTATAACCCGAAACAGCGCACGCGAACTCGAAGAAGTATACGAGATAACCGAAGGTATGTTCACTTCTGTCGGCAAGGTCAATGACAATATTCGGAACGCCGCCGTCAACGTGAGCCATGAGAGTTGCATTCTTAGCAGCCTGATTTACATCGTGGAGCTCCTTGCCCGAAAGGAAGTTAAGACCATCGATATTGTTCGGGTCGTTCGGTATGATAACGGTATCGTTGGACTTTTCGATATTGACAACAGTCTCGAAGAGATTTCTTCTGCCCTCCTGGATATACTGACCAAGCGAATGAAGATCAGTCGAGAAGATGACAGATGCCGGGAAGATACCCATATTGTCCTTGCCCTCGGACTCACCGTAGAGCTGCTTCCACCATTCGTTCATCATAAGCATGGAATGCTCATACGATACGAGGATCTCGGTGGTCTTGCCCTTTCTGTACATGAGATTGCGGAGAGCGGCATACTTCAATACATCATTTGCCTCAATGTCATCCGAAGCATAGTCGGCACGTGCATCTGCTGCGCCCTTCATCATAGCATCTATATCGCAGCCTGCGGCAGCTATCGGGAGCAGACCAACCGCGGTAAGAACAGAATAACGTCCTCCGACATCATCCGGAACTACAAAGGTCTCATAGCCCTTATCGGTAGCAAATGACTTAAGAGTTCCCTTAGCCTTGTCGGTGGTTACGAATATGCGCTCACGTGCACCGTCCTCACCGTACTTCTTTTCAAGAAGCTCACGGAATATTCTAAAAGCAACTGCAGGTTCTGTAGTGGTTCCCGACTTTGAGATGACATTTACGCAGATGTCCTTGCCTTCGCATACTGCGAGAAGCTCGGAGAGAGCCGAAGAGCAGATATTGTTTCCGGCAAACCAGATTTCGGGAGTATCTTTTTTGAGTGCGTTGTAGTTCGGGCTCTTTACAAATTCGATCGCAGCGCGTGCGCCGAGGTAAGATCCGCCGATACCGATAACAACAAGGATGTCGCAGGTCTTCTTGATCTTTTCGGCAGCAGCCTTGATGCGTGCGAACTCTTCCTTGTCATAGTCTACGGGAAGGTCTACCCAACCGAGAAAATCGTTTCCGAGACCGTTCTTCTCCTTAACTTCGGAATAAGCAGTCTTGATGGCAGGCTCGATGCCCTTCATATCCTCAGATTTGAGGAAGCCCTTAATGTATTTATCATTGAGTTTTAAAGTCATTGTAATTCTCCTTCTTTGATACTGATAAATTTATTGTACCAATAATATTGTACCGCAAAATTATGTTTTTTTCAACCGTTTTCGCGTGACTTCCATAAAAATTTTCTGAGAAGCAAAATGATTTTTTTGTGCATTTTGCCCTTATATGAAATTTTCGGAAAATTTTTCCCGAAAATTTGCCTTGACAGCACTCGTGCTATATGTTAAAATTATTAAACAAAATATGCGTACACGCATTTTTCAGAAGGAAATGTAAGATCATGGATAATTTTATGATAGGCTGCAATTTCTGGGACTCGAAATCAGGCACAGATATGTGGATAAATTTCGATGAGGAATCTTTAAAAAGGATCTGACTGCACTTTCGGAGAACGGAATACGCTACATACGCTGTTTCCAGAACTGGAGAGATTTCCAGCCTGTAACAGCACTTCGCGCATGGGCAGGCAATTTCAAGGAATACCGTATGACCGGTGACAGATTTCCGGAAAACGAATATTTCATCGAACCAATCATGATCGAGCGGTTCAGAAAATTCGCAAAGCTCGCCGATGATGTCGGAATAAAGCTGATAGTTTCGATCCTGACCGGCTGGATGAGCGGAAGGCTTTTCTGCCCACCCGCACTTGATTCGAAAAATCTCATAACCGACCCGGAAGCTCTGATGTTTGAGGAAAAATTTGTCCGCGGATTTGTCAAATATACAAAGGACATACCGAATATCGTGATGTGGGATCTCGGAAATGAGTGCAACTGTCTCGGTCAGGCATCGAGCGCGGCTCAGACATATCTTTGGACTGCAGCGATAAGAAATGCGATACTCGCCTCGGATACTTCGAGAAAAATATCGTCCGGAATGCACGCCCTTAACTTTGAAGAAGGTTCTCCGTGGTCGATACGCGATCAGGGGCTTTTGACCGATATGCTGACTCCGCATCCGTATCCCTCTCCGACAGTAGGCGGAGATGTCGATCCTGCCGACCGTCTCAGAACTACCATGATACCGACCGCACAATGCGAATATTACCGCGGACTTTCTGGAAAGGACGTTATGATCCAGGAGCAGGGAACGTTCAGCGATATGCTGATAAACCGCGAGGGCGCAGCGGCGTTTTTGAGAGCGAACGTATGCTCATCCTATGCAAACGGATACAGGGGCTATCTATGGTGGTGTTCTCACGAGCATCTGCATATGAAAAATCCGCCGTACAGTTGGTCTATGATCGAACGCGAGCTCGGAATACTCGATCCCGACCGCAATCCGAAGCCGGTGGCATCCGAATTGAAGCGTCTCGGAAATATAATAGATACTCTGCCCGAACTAAAAGACAGAGTGAACGATTCCGTAATACTGCTGTCGCGTGAACAGAATCAGTGGACTCTTGCCGCAAGCTCCTTCATACTTGCAAAACGCGCAGGCCTTACGCCGATCATATCGAGCTGCTACCGTGAGATACCCGAAGCTCCGTTATATATCGTTCCATCGGTCATGGGCTGGGCTTCGCTCTACAAAGAGGCTTATGACACGCTGCTCGAACGTGCCGCAAACGGCGCAACGCTCTTAATAACAGTTGGAAGCGGTCTTTTGTGCGAATTCGAAAAGGTGACCGGACTGCGCTCATACGGTATGTCACAGGGCGGAAACGGAAAAATGAGCTTGAACGGCATCGATCTTCCGTTCAATTATGCCAAAAAATTCAGACTCAGCTCTATCGGTGCTGAGGTACTTGCGACCGATCAGGACGGAAACGTAGTCTTTTCGAGAAACAAATTCGGCAAGGGAGAGGTGCTTCTTCTCGGATTCCCACTCGAAAATATGCTTTGGACACGCCAGGGAGCATACGAGGATAATATGCCCGATTATTCGGTCATATATGCCGAAGCTGCTAAAAATGTGTTGTCAGAAAAGCCTATGCGCTGTATCGAACCGGATGTTTCGCTCACGCTCCATCATGACGGAGATGATCTCTACGCAGTCGCGGTAAATTATGTGAACGAGATCAACGATTCAAAATTCAAGCTTGCCGATGGATGGCAGCTCGAAACGATATTCGGAGATTTTTCTGCGGTCGAGCCTTGCGGAATGGCAGTCGGACGACTCACCAAAAAATAAGACTTACTGTTTGCATGATAAATTAATTTGCTACATTCATAGAAAGCATATCGCATTCGGTAAACTGCAAAGCAAACGCTCTTGAAAATCCGACCGAAGCCTTCCGCCGATTCGGCAAATCATTTACATTTATAGTTTATCGGGACAGGATTTGAAACAAACTACAGGTGCACTTGTTTAAAATATCAAGGTCTCATAAATATTGCTTTTGAAAATTTTTATTTCGTACTAAAAGTCTTGCACAGCGAGGCAACTCAATTTGTGCAAGAAAGACTCCGAATTTTATCATTTAGCTGTGCCGATATTCAAATATTAAACCGATGGCTGCCACGAAATACGGCAGCCGTTTTTGTTTTTATCTACTTTATTTTTCGCAGTACAGCAAGCGTCTCATCGACCTCATCGACTGTGTTGAAGACCGAAAAGCTTGCTCTGACTGCTCCGCCAAGCCCGGTATTCAGCCGTCTGTGTGCAAGTGGTGCGCAATGGTAGCCGGCTCTTACGCATATTCCGTTCTTATCCAGAATGCGTGCGGTCTCTTCGGGGTCGATGTGCAGCTTGAACAGAACTATCGGCGAATATTCCGCACACCTCGGAGAATAAACCACAGCTCCGAGAGATCTGAGTCCGTCCTCAAAACGTTTGCCGAGCCTGCATTCGTATTCGCGTATATTTTCGATCCTCTTAGACATAACAAATTCAATTCCCGACATCATCCCTGAGATCGGCGCGACTGCAAGAGTTCCACCTTCATACCGTTCCGGCGGCATTTCTGGCATTCCTTCGCTGAACGAATCAACTCCGCTGCCTCCGAAAATAAACGGCAGCATATTTGTATTTTCACCAAGTATCATGATTCCCGTGCCAGCAGGACCGTAGAGTCCCTTATGTCCCGGAAGGCAGAGAACATCAATATTGTCGCGCTTCATATCAATATTTTTAACTCCGCCCGCCTGTGCGCCGTCAACTATGAAGCCAACCCCATTTTCGCGGCAGAGCAAGCCGATCTCGCATATCGGAAGCTCTGCACCGCATATGTTCGATGCCGCAGTACAGCAAAGTATTCCCGCTCCGGATATTTTTTTCTTTATACTCGAAAGTATCTTTTCTGTCCTTTCCGCGCCGAAAAGCTCAATATGCGAATCAAATATGCGGACATCGCCTGTCAGATTCAAAGCAGGTCTTCTGACCGAATTATGCTCAAGATCGGATATGACTATACCGCCAGAGCGATACAGCCCATTCATCGCCATATTCAGCGCATAGGTCGCATTATATGTGAATATCACTCGCTCGGGAAGCGCGTTGAACATCTTAGCGACTGCATTCCGACAGGCAAATATCTCCCGATCGGCTATCATTGACATTCTGTGTGATGATCTTCCCGGATTACCTCCGAATTCGCTGAGCGCGATCCCGACTCTCTCTACCACCGTATCAGGCTTCGGAAAGGTCGTTGCCGCGTTGTCAAAATATATCATTTGCTTCCTTCCCTCTCGTTTTGAGCTCGATTCAAATGAGTGATTTAACGCTGTAGCAATACATTGTGCGGTATATTCGCACCTATCAGCACAGTCCTCACCCGTTCGAGCATATTATTCGAAAATTCTATACCGTAGCTGCATCCACGCGGTGATTCTCCCGGACGAAGCCGCACTATCGCGGATTCTATCCCGAAGTCTCGAAGAGCATCCTGCGCCTTCATTGCCCATGTTACAGACGAAAGTGCTATCCTCATCCCGATCTGACCCATCCCTTCATAAATATTTTTAGCCGAGTATGACCTTATTTCAGGGCTTGAGACCTTTAAGCCATTAAGTCCTTCCCCCTTGTCAGCATATGGCGTTCTTATCAAAATGTTAATTCTGTCCACATAAATAGTGAATTTATCCATTTCATTTTTCCGATTTATGTGCTATAATTGTTATAATATTTCGAAAGGAAGTATCGATATGATAAAAACAGTAATAATCGGCTTCGCTCATATGCACGTGAACGAGGTCGCACTCTACATCAAAGATCAGGATGAGACCGAGCTCATCGGTATAGCCGATCTTCCGGCAAAAACTCCCGAAAACACCGACAAACGCTACACCCGTGCATGGAATCTCAAAAATGTTGCCGAGCTTTCAAAGGCTCCGATATATTCGGACTATACGAAAATGCTCGATGAGCTGAGACCCGACTACGCCTATATCCTTTGTGAGAACTATAGGAAGCCCGAGGTAGCTTGCGAATGTGCTAAGCGCGGAGTTAATGTCATTCTCGAAAAGCCTATGGCTGCCGATCTTGACGGTGCGCTGAAGATCGCCGAGCTGAAAGAAAAATACAATGTCGAGATAGCTGTGAACTGGCCGGTCGCATGGAGACCGTATCTGCATCAGTTCAAGGCTGCGGCAGACGAAAAGCTCTGCGGAGAGCCGTTCAGGCTTCGCTATATAAACGGTCATACCGGACCGCTCGGAAAGGGCGCAAAGCACCGCGGAGTATCTGCGACCGCCGAAGAGATGAGCGATGACGAGCGTTCGCGCATTTGGTGGTATAAAGCCGATTGCGGCGGCGGAGCTTTTCTCGATATTCTCTGCTACGGCTGCTATTTCACACGTTGGCTGCTCGGTCTTCCGAAGGGCGTATCGGCAGTCGGTGCAAATCTCGGAACTCCGTATGCCGACTGCGAAGACAACACGGCAGCGATATTTAGATTTGAGAACGGCAATATGTCAACCGCAGAAGGCAGCTGGACTATACCGCGTGTGATCGTTCCGGCAGGTCCTCAGCTATTATGCGAAAACGGCGCGATAGTCTGCTCAGGCGGCGCGGATTCCGGTCAAAAGGCAGAGGCATATGATTTTTCAGGAAACGAAGTCGAGCTTCCCGAATGCCGAATATCCGATTCCATGAAAAATATGCCCTGGCATATAGCGGCTCATCTCAAAGGAGCGGAGCTGTTTGAGCCCTTGACGCTCGAATTTAACCTCGATGTCATGCGTATGCTCGATGCTGCGATAAGATCGAATGCCTCGCATACGGAGGAATCGATTTGACCGGGATAGTTACCGACATAGAACGTGCGTCAACTCATGACGGACCGGGTATACGAACCGTTGTGTTTTTAAAGGGATGTCCGCTGAGGTGCAAATGGTGTCACAATCCCGAATGTATCTCACCGAAGATCGAGACCTTATTTTACCACGAAAACTGCATACACTGCGGACAATGCGACAAGGGCTGCTATTCGGGCGCAAGAGTTACCTGTGGCACTGAGATGACTGTCGAGGAGGTAATGAGCGAGATACTTCGCGACAAAAAATACTATTCTTCAAGCGGCGGACTCACTATATCGGGCGGAGAACCTTTATTGCAGGCGAAATTTACAAAAGCCCTTGCTGTATCGGCGCACGAAAATAATATTTCTGCGGCTGTCGAGACCTCGATGTATTTTTATGATGAAGATATTTTTCGCTGCTTCGATCTGATAATGTTCGATCTTAAATCAATATCGAGAGAAAAGCACCTCGAATACACCGGCGCAGAGCTTGACAGGATAATAAAAAACATCAAATCAGCCGCCTCTCTCGGTATACCGATGCTTGCGAGAACTCCGGTAATACCGAATGTAAACGACTCAGATATTCCCGAAATATCCGAATTTTTAAGAAGCCTTAAAACGGTATACAAATATGAGCTTCTGCCCTACCATCCGCTCGGACTTTCAAAAGCCAAGGCTCTCGGACGTGAACAGACTCGTTTTGAGATACCATCAAAAACAAAAATGGAGGAACTTAACAAATATGCTTTCATACGCTGACAGATTAAAATCGATGCACGATACAAAAATAAAGCACACACTCGAAAAGCGTGCTCAAAACGGATGCACCGACCTCGATGATTTCGGAACTGTTCCGTTGCCCGAGGGTTATGAAGTGCTTCCGTACTACAACAGCGAAAACGGCAGCTTTTACGGTTGTGCCGCTATGGCTGAAAACTTCTGCCGTCTGCTCGATGCGCACCCTGCGTATGTCGATCCAATGGAGATGCTCTGCGGAAGATGGAGAGATATGCTCGTAAACTATCGCGGAGACATACACTATATGCCCGAATGGATGAAGAAAAATCCCAAGCTGCGCGATTTCGTATCGAACGGTGCAACGGCTCAATGGTCGAAACGTTGGGATGAAAAGCATTTTCCTTATGATGAGCTTAAGCCGCTCCAAAAGCTCTACAACATTTCGACAGGTATAGACGGAGATGCGCATTTCGCGTGTGATTACCGCATAGGACTTGAGATAGGCTTTGTCGGTTTCCTAGAAAAGATAAGAAAATACCGTGAGCTTAATCCCGGCAAAGAAGAATTTTACGATGCAGAGGAAAAATGCGTATTAGCTATGCTCAGATTCATCGACAGACATATCGAAAAAATTTGTGAGCTGATCGAGACCGAAAAGCGTCCTGAGATTAAAAAAAGCCTTGAGGATATGCTTTCAGCGTGCAGAAATATACGCACCACACCGCCGAAGACCTTCCGCGAGGCGTGCCAATGGGTCGCATTCTTCAACTGCTTTGCACGAATATACACACGTGACGGCGCAGGCTTCCAGCTCGACACGATACTTCTTCCATATTATGAAAACGATATAAGATCCGGTATTCTCGACGACGAAACTGCGGTATTCCTCATTGCAAATCTGCTTCTCATAGACCCGCACTATTACCAGATCTCAGGAGTTGACGTGAATGACAAGGACATCACGAATCGTCTGTCATGGCTGATACTCGATGCCGCAGACGCTATAGACATTTCCTGCAATCTGACCGTCAGAGTCCATGACAACTGCGATCCGAAATTTTTGACACGCGCAGTGGAGCTTCTCTTCAAGCACAAGAACGGCTATCCGCGTTTCTGCTGTGACAAGACGCTTTGCGAAGGCTACATGAAAAACGGTGTGGACAAAGCGACAGCACGCGAAAGGATCGCGGTCGGATGCAACTGGATGTGTGTTCCAGGATGCGAATTTCCGATGAACGACACTGTAAAAATAAACATCGCAAAGGTCATGGCAGTCGCAATAGACGAGCTAAAATCAGATCCCGAACCCAGCCTTGAAAAGCTGTTCGCTCTATATGAAAAGCATCTAAAAAAGGCTGTAGAGATCACTGCGGCAGGTGTAAATCTGCACCTCGATCATATCGCCGAGGTCACTCCCGAGCTTATAATGAATCTTATGTTCAAAAATTCGATCGAGCGCGGAGAAGATGCTTCGAGAGCAGCCGAGCTCTATACAATAGGCTGTGACGGTGCGGGACTTGCGATAGTCGCCGATTCTTTCGCAGCTATCGAGGAGCGTATCGAGCGAGACAAGCTAATCAGCTATCCCGAACTTTTCGAGGCTCTCGACAATAATTTCGAAAACGAACGCATAAGAGCGATCATGAGCTCCTGCCCAAAGTATTGTCAGGGCGGAACCATCGCAGATGATTGGGCAAAAAAGCTGACCGACAGCTTTGTCAGAATAGTCCGTGCGCAAGAAATGCCAAAGGGCAGACGCTTCGTTCCGGGATGGTTCTCGTGGGCAAGATCGATAGAATACGGCAAGGCGGTCGGAGCTACACCGAACGGTAGAAGAGCAGGTGAGCCCTTGACACACGGTGCAAACCCAGAGCCCGGCTTCAGAAAGGACGGAGCAGTCACCGCTCAATCGGTCGGAATTGCCTCCGTACAGCCAGGATACGGAAACACCGCTCCGCTCCAGCTCGAATTCGACCCGAAGATAGGCATCGAAGAAGACGGAATAGAGGCGGTGTGCGACCTGATACGCGGTCATTTCGCGGCAGGCGGAACTCTTATAAACATAAATGTGCTTGATGAAGAAAAGCTTATGGCGGCGCACAAAAATCCGGATCTTTATCCTGACCTTGTTGTCCGCGTTACAGGCTTCACGGCATATTTCGCTTCTCTGACTCCAGAATTTCGTCAGCTCGTTGTAGACAGATTTTTGAAGGGATAAAATTTAGAAAAACGCGGCAAAATATTTTGCCGCGTTTTTTTATTCAAATGACCATTATCAACGTTCCCGCGCCTATAAGTATACATCCTATCAGCGATTTCGCCGTAAAGCTCTCGTGAAAGAATACGAATGCCAACACAAGAGTTATGACGACACTCAGCTTGTCTATCGGAACTACCTTAGAGGCTTCGCCTATCTGCAATGCTCTGTAGTAGCACAACCAAGAAGCACCTGTCGCAAGTCCCGACAATATAAGAAACAGCCAACTCTTCTTGCTTATTTCGGCGATACCGCTCTGGGTATTAGTCAAAAACACCATTCCCCACGCCATAACGACTACTACCATCGTTCTTATTGCAGTTGCGAGATTTGAATTAACACCGTCTATACCGACCTTTGCAAGTATTGATGTCAACGCCGCGAAAACCGCGGACAGCAGTGCGAAAACGAACCACATAAAAATCCACTTCCTTAGTGTTTTAAAGACTATAAATAGTATACCACAATGCCGACAGATTGTCAATAGCATCACGATGATTTTACAAACAAAATATTCGCACTATATAGTATTCACCTGTGTTCTCGCCTGTTGACGTATCTTAGCCGGAGTTTTTCCGTATTTATTTCGTATAAGCTTGCAAAAATGGCTGAAGCTCGAAAAGCCGCATATCTCACATATCGTCTCATAGCTTTCGTTTCCATATGCTATCAGCTCATACGCATATTTCAGGCGCAAGGCTGTGATATATTCTCCCGGAGTCACATTCAGATAGCGTTTGGTCAGACGACAGAGATGCGGATAACTGAAGCTCGACAGCTTTAAAAAAGACTGCATTCCACCGGCTATCATTTCGGGCTTTTGCATTTCCTTCAGCACTTCGGAAAAGCTTTCGGGGATCCTTTCGCGGTATATCTCGCTTCCCTGAATAAAATCTGCGACTAGCATCCCTATTATGCTCCTCAGCATACGAATGCTGTTCAGCGTATCGGCGCGTTCACACATTTCGCTGAAATGCTCAAGCTCGTCAAGATCGAGCCACATATTTTGATCAAGCTCGTCCACACCGTAAGCTTCAAAAAACTTTTCCATTATCTCACAGCTTATGGAAAATGAAGCCACATTCGTACCGGGCTCTTGATCATAAAGGATATGATACTGCTGAGGTCTCAGAAAACACCCCTGTCCGCGCTTCATGTGCATCACATTGTCATCGACCTTATGAAAGCACGCGCCATCAAGTATCACCACTATCTCATAAAAATCATGATCATGATAGTCGGTGCTCAGCGGTCTCGAATGCGTGAGCTGAAAATACAGTCCTGTGTCCTTCATGTAATGTAAATTTTTTTCTTTGAGATGACGCACTTGCATTAACCTACGCCTCCTAAAACTTTTTGTTAATACAATTATAACTCATATATTTTGAAATGTCAAGCCAAAACCGATAAAGATGAGAGGATTTCGCATTTTTCTGATAGGATAGCGGCTTGAATTTTTTTGTGTATTCTGTTATAATGGTATTGTAGCAGATGGAAATGTGCACAAGCATTTCTGCGAAAATAACGCTCTATATGAGCAGAAAGGATACTTTTGCCTTGCAAAAGTAACAATAATCATGTCAAAACTCATTGCCTCCACCATGACACATTCGACCTTCTCGCTTGCCGATGCTCTCGAAAAGCTTAAGGCTGCCGGATTTGATCGAGTTGAGCTTTGCTCTGCCGGAGATCTCGCACCGCATTTCGATGTACAAAATGCAACTGCGGCTTCGGTAAACGAGACTGTAAATACGGTAAAAGCTTCGGGTATGGGAGTTCACTGCTTAAATATCGGCGGTGACTATACTTTGGAGCGCATGGAATATGTATATGATCTCGCCGAAAGAGTCGGCGCAAAACTGGTAACATATTCCTGTGGCTCGATGAAGGAAGGCTTTTCGGCAGATGAGCTTTTAAAAATACGTGCCGAATTCAATTCAAAGCTCGCCGACCTCGGAGAAAAGCACGGAGTCATCGCATCTATCGAAGCTCCGCACAAAAATTCTCTCGCGTCCAATACTGCCGACGTAGATCGCTACTGGGCGGCGCAGGATGAACGTGTAAAGTTGACATTCGACACAGCTCATCTCACATACTGCGGAGAGGATATGCTCGCGCTCGCAAAGCGTTATGTCGGAAGAATGGTGCATTCGCACCTGCGCGATGCCGTAAAGGGCAATTCACTCATGCGTTACGGCGAGGGAATAATCGATTTCGCCGCATATCTCGACATCGTAAAAAGTGGCGGATATGACGGATGGTTCTCAATGGAATATCCTTCAGATTCGGCGGTCGATGCCGCAGAAAAGCTCGAAGCTTCGGTAAGCTTCCTTTCGAGATTCAATATTTGAGGTGACAATTATGAAACGTGTAAAAACCGCTGTTGTCGGACTTCACCGCGGCGCATCTCTCGCGAAATTCGCACTAAAATACGTAGAGAGCCTTGAGATCGTTGCGGTCGCAGACAATGACAAAGCTCTCGCTGACAAATTCGCGCTCGAAAACAATATCCCGGCGGTATATTATGATCTTTCAGATGTCTTGAAGACGGACGTTGAAGCAGTCATACTCGCAACTCCAATAACCGATCACGCAAAGCATGTCATAGCGACCCTGAATGCTGGAAAGCACGCGCTCTCCGAGGTCATATCGGCAACTACCATTGAGGACTGTCAGGCGATAGCGGATGCCGTAAAGCGTTCGGGTAAGAAGTACATGATGGAGGAAAACTACTGCTATTATCTTCCGTTGACGATAGTTCAGGAGCTTGTCAAGGCAGGACTTTTCGGAGATATGTATTACGGCGAGAGCGACTACCTGATGGATTTTGAAATACGCGATGGATTCCCCGGAAGCGTTCAGCCGTGGAGAAAAGAGGTATACTTCGGAAGGCGCGGACATCCATACATAACTCACACCTTAGGTCCGCTCTGCTATACG
>CAZRVL010000034.1:0-20416 GCA_964603455.1 uncultured Lachnospiraceae bacterium | reverse complement strand
TTTACATTATCATAGATCTTCGCCGCGACCTCGGGACGGTTCATCGAATAAACATGCACCGCATTTATCCCGTTCGCAAAAAGGTCTATGATCTGCTCAGTCGCATATGCGATACCTGCTTGAAGCATAGCCGCCGGATCGTCACCATATCTGTCAACGATACGAATGAATCTCTGCGGAAGCGCAGTTCCGGAGATCGCACAGATACGTTTTATCGACTTTGCATTCGTGACCGGCATGATACCTGCAACCACCGGCACATCGACTCCCGCCTTGCGAAGTCTCCAAAGGAAATTGTATAGAATATTGTTGTCGAAAAACATCTGAGTAGTCAAAAACTGACAGCCGCATTCGACTTTGATTCGCAGAGCCTCAATGTCCGCCACAGAATTTGCGCTGTTCGGATGCGATTCCGGATAGCACGCGCCGCCAATGCAAAATCCGCCGTAATCGCGAATTTCAGCCACCAACTCGCTGGCATAATGATATTCGAGCGTTGAAGAATCAAAGGTCTTCGGAATATCGCCGCGCAGTGCGAGAATATTTTCAATTCCACGTGCTCTGAGGTCATCAAGGCGTTCACGAATTGTAGAATGCGTCGAAGAAATGCAGGAAAGATGCGCAAGCGGAGTTACACCGCGTGAAAGAAGCTTCGAAGCGATGTCGGCAGTGTATCCGGATGTGCCGCCGCCTGCGCCGTATGTAACGCTCATGTAGCTCGGATTCAGATCTGCGATTTTCGAAGCCGCCGTAAGCACGCTGTCGAAATTGTCATCTGTCTTCGGCGGAAAGACCTCGAAGGAAAGGCTCGGTTCGCTGCCCTCAATAATATCAATTATTTTCATAAAAAATCTCCAAAATTCAAAAATAAAATGCTATAAATAAAATTATATCACATTTTTTCAAAAAAATCAAGTGTAAAGTCTCGCAAAATTTCAAAAGAACGGCATAATATTTCTATGCGATTTGCGTCATAAATCATGAAAGGAGGAATTCGAATGACAGATGAAAAAATCATAGAGCTGTATCTTGCGCGTGACGAAACGGCTCTGATTGAGACCGATAAAAGCTATGGCGCATTCTGTAAAAAGATCGCATACAATATTCTATCCGTCACAGAGGATGCCGAGGAATGCGTAAACGATACCTATTTGAAAGCATGGAACAGTATACCACCAACGATACCTGCTTCGCTCCGCGCATTTCTGGGATGTATAGCGCGCAATTTATCAATAAGTCGTTATCGGAAAGAGCACGCTGCAAAACGCGGAACAGCTATAATGCTGTCCGAACTCGGTGAATGTATTCCCGAGCCGCTTCATTACGGAGATTTCGATGAGCGGCAGCTCGTACAGCTGATAAACGAATGGCTCGGTTCGCTGAAAGCTGAAGATAGAGTACTGTTCGTGCGGAGATATTTTTCGGGAGATGACCTGAAAACTCTCGCAAATCTCTGTGGAATAAGCGAAAATCGTATCGCGCAAAAAATGTTCAGGCTGAGAAATAAATTAAAAATAAAGCTCGAAAGTGAGGGCTTCAACTTATGAACGCAAATGATCTATTCGATGCCATCGGTAGGATAGACGAAAAAATCATCGATTTTGCCGAAGATTATGATTTCAAGAAAGTAAAAAGGCTCGGTTCTCGCAAAATTCAGCTTGCGGCGGCAATTGTCATCCTGATATGTGCCCTGCCGATAGTGAATATCATGTCAGATCTTTCAGGCAAATCCACCGAATCCGCTGATAACGAACACTTCGAGCAAGTACAAGAAACTCAATCCATCGCCACAGAAGAAACTTGCTTCGAAAAAATAATTCTGTATGAATTTCGCGGAAAAGGCAGCGCAAGGCTCTCTTATGACATCCCGTGGGCTGAAAATATCGAGTCATACGGTTTCGACACATCAGATCTCACGATAAATTCCGAAGAAGCATGGACAGTCTACCTGCTCATATACACAAATTCCGATGAGATCGGCGATTTTAGCTTTGACTTCACCGACACGATCTCAAATAAATCGCTAACTGTTGAATTCAATCAGACATATTTGAATCAAGTCGAAGCTGAAATCTTCAAGCACCAATATCAAAGTTAAAATAAAATGCATACGATATGATTGTGATTCATATCGTATGCGTCTTTACTTTTGGCTGTTTTTATCGAGAAATGGAAATAGTTTCGCCGACAAAATCGAGTGAAGTCCTGTAAAATTCGCTCATAGCGCGAATCATGTACTCAGTATCCTTTGCTCCGGCAGTTTCATACGACGAGTGCATAGCAAGCTGAGCGATACCAATGTCAACTGCATTCATCGAGATCTGAGTATTCGAAATATTTCGCATATCCGAACGGTTGCAGAATATTTGCAGCGGAACATCAGCATTTTTGCATATTTCGCGGAATATCGCCGCAGATACTCCATCTGTAGTATACTTTTGTGCCGCATTGTACTTCATGACTATTCCGCCGTTCATAGCAGGTCTGTGAGTCGGATCGGCAAATTCGGGATGGTTTGGATGCACTGCATGTGCATTGTCCACTGACAGCATCATCGAACGTGCGACCAAACATCTGAAGCCCTCTTCATCATATCCGAGCGCGGACGCTATCCTTGACAAGACATCATATAGGAAAGTCGATGCCGCGCCTTGTTTCGTGCCGCTGCCTACCTCTTCGTTGTCCGCGATAAACAGAACAGATATGGATTTTTCAGCATCGGCAGCTTTGAATGCCTCAGCAGCCGAAAATGCACATTGCAGATCATCGAGCTTCGGCGCAGAAATAAATTCACCCTCCGCGCCCCAAGCAGTCGGTTCTTGACTATTGACAAGATAAAGATCATGCCCGATAATGTCGCTCTCATCAGCTCCGATACTATCGGCGATCTTCTTCATAAATGTGCCCTTATTGTTCTCCGAGCCATACAGCGGAACAAGATCCACAGCGGGATTATTTGCAAGTTTTTCATTTGAATTATTCATATGAATGGCAACTCGCGGTATCAGAACCATTTTGTCAGCCAAAACAAGTCTGCTGACTATTCCGTCAGAGGTTTTCAAAAGCACTCTTCCGGCAATCGAAAGCACGCGATCAAACCATGAATCAAGTATCATTCCACCATACCGCTCGGTGTTTATCTTCACATAATTTCCGCCCGAAATTTCGGGAATATCCTTGACCTTGAAGGTAGGAGAGTCAGAATGTGACGCAGTTATCATAAATCCGCCATCTATTTCCTTCGGAATTTTAACTGCTATCAAGGAAGAACCATTTCGAGTTACGAAACAAGTTTCACCGCGCTTTATATCCCATTTTCGGCTCTCATAAAGTTGCTTTGCACCGCAAGCTTCAAGCTGATCTGAAACATTCTTAATTGCATGAAAGCAGCTCGGTGATGATTTTATAAATTCAAAAAGCTTTTCATTTGTATTCATATATTTAACACCTTTAAATAATATCTTTGCTCAATTTCCACATAACAAGCCTAATTCTGCTTCGGTCAACTCGCGCCATTCACCGGGTTTCAGCGACTCATCCAAGCAAAGTCCGCCAATACGCAGCCGTTTGAGGGCAAAAACACGGCAGCCGACCGACTTGATCATAAGCTTTACCTGATGCTTTTTCCCCTCGGTGATCGTCAAATAACCGATAGTGACATCACCATTTGGATTTTTTAGCCACTTCGACCGATGCTGCTGCGGTATCATCGCACGCTCATCCCAAACAGTAGAATAACCGACAAGCTCAAAGCTCGCCGGTGCGGAAATGTGATCCTGATGGTAAAGTTCAATACCCGATTCAAGTTCACGCGCCATATTTTCATCAATATGTCCAAGCGCGTGGAATAAATATTTCTTTTCAACATGATGCTTTGGCTGCATGAGACGATAATCCAGCATTCCATCATCTGTGATGATGAGCAGTCCTTCGGTGTCAATATCGAGTCGTCCGACTGGGTGCAGCAAATCACGCCATTCCTCTGGGAAATAATCCATGACCGTTGTTTTTAGCTCATCACGCCGCGCCGTCACGCAGTTTTTCGGCTTGTTGAACATATAATAAACCGACATTTCACAATAAAAATCCGAAAAAAGCCGGATCATATCTGACCCGGCTTTGACCGGAATAAAGTCTCTTAGATTTCGGGAATGTTGATCTCAACTTCGCGACCGAGCTCGCTCGAACGCATGATTCCATCGATGATAGCCTGATTCTTGATGATCTGACTGGTCGGAACAGGAGCACTTCCGCCGTTACGGATAGCATCGATAAACGAACCGATCTTGCGATCCCAAAGGCTACCCTCGTTGGGGTTGTCACGAAGGATCGGAACCTGATATTCAACGCTCTGACCTGCCGATTCGGTGTAAATAGTCATCGGACCGCCGACCGAACCATTCCAGCAGTCGGTCGAAGGAATGCGTAGACCTGCCTTAGTACCGAGAATGATCGTGTCACCGGGAGTATTCATGTTCATAGCCCAGGAAATACGGAAGTCGAGCATAATGCCACCCTCAAGACGGATAAATGCACCTGCGAAATCGTCAACGCCGAATGCCGCAGCAGTTCCCTCCGGATCGCCAAGACGGTATCTGTATGTATCGGGGTTCTTTCCGAAGAGATCGGACTTGAAGCCGCTGACAGTGAGAGGAGTCGGATAGCCAATTGCGTTCAAAACCATGTCGAGCGAATAGCATCCGATGTCGCCGAGCGCACCGACACCTGCGGTCTCATCCTTGATGAAGGTCGAGCCGGGGCCGCCTGCCGGGATTCCGCGTCTGCGTCCACCACCGGTCTGAATATAATATACCTGACCGAGCTCACCGGATTCAACGATACGCTTGATCTGCTGCATATTCTTGTCGAATCTGGGCTGGAAGCCGACAGTCAAGATCTTTCCGCTCTCTTTTTCTGCACGGCACATTTCAACAGCCTCGTCAAGAGTTACCGAGAACGGCTTTTCGAGAAGAACGTTCACGCCCTTCTTAAGTGCGTAAAGTGTCGGAGCACAGTGCTGACGGTTGTAGGTGCAGACAGATACACCATCGAGCTGCTCCTTATCGAGCATCTCCTCGTGGCTCTCGTAAAATTTAACGCCCTCGATGCCGAACTCCTTTGCGAAAGCTTCAGCCTTTCCGGGAATTATGTCGCAGAAAGCAACAAATTCGATGTCCTTGCGATTACGGTAAGCACCCATGTGAGCATGAGCGATTCCACCTGTTCCGATTATACCGATACGGATCTTATCCATGATTTTTCTCCTTAAATATCCTGCGTCTGGCGCAGTTTTTTCTATCTATAATAATACCACATTTTGTCGAAAATGTCAATAGCTTTTTTCAAAAAAATTCAATTTTTTTCGATGTCTACATTGCAAATCCACGTCCGCTCTGCTCACCGACACCGATAGTGGAATTTATCATGCCGATCATCGCCTCATCCGGTTCAAAACGAACTTCGATTATCCGTTCGCCATCTCGGAAAAGCAGTACCCATTGAACATCCTTTCCCATATTCTGGCAATAATTGAACCTGTTTGCAGTAGTCCCGTACTTTTCCTGAAATTTCGGCAGATCAGTCAGCTTGAAAAGCGCGACCACTCTGTCGAGTGCAACATGACAGACCTTCGCCTCGCGGCTTCCCTGCCCTTTGAATATCAGCAGATCGGCAGACCCATCGTCCGAATATTCGACCACATACCTAAAAGCCGACAAAACATATCGTATAAGTATCTGCAAGCCCACGACCATGAATCCGACCGAGATGACCTGAACCACCGCATGAAATTTAAATTCGAGCGCAGAGATCATCCATAAAAGCACCGCGAAAACTATCACGGCAAACGAAACCTTTCGAGCTTTTCCGTTTTCCTTTGGCAAATAAACCATTTTCGATCACGACCTTTCCTTAAATCATATCTCACCGTGTGAAAGATATATTTCACCACCACGAATTTCGAGTATACCAAACGAATTTACTCCATCAGGCGGCAGAGCTATGCTACCGGGGTTGAAAATATGTAAAACACGTCCATCATCGTATTTTACCGAAGTCTCGACACGGCGATGTGTATGCCCGTAAAGCAGAACGTCCGCACCACGCGACATGGCATACTTGTTCACGATCTCAGAGGTGGACTTCACCATATACTTGTGACCGTGAAGTATCAATATTTTCCGCCCGTCAAATTCGAGCAGCTTCTCATATGTAGAATGATCTGTGACATCAACACCGAGATCGCAGTTTCCGGCGACCGCATAAAGCGGTATACCCGACTCAGCCGCCAGATCCTTCGCACTGTTAAGCCCGTCTCCGAGAAATATTATCCCATCGGGCTGAGTCTTGAGATTCCGCCGCAAAGCTTCGCGCATATTGAAAAGCGAGCCGTGCGAGTCGGAAAAAATTATAAATCGCATAAGACCTCCGAATATTTTTAAGAAAAAGTGAATATAGATGTACCAAGCCAAAATGAAAGGGTGATATAATGCAAATAGATAAAAATATGCTCGACCAGCTGTTAAATCTCGATGACACAACTCTCTCGCGGACGATAACGCTCTTAGCCGATGCGACAGGGATAGACCGAAAAAACGCAGATGCCGCAATAGCCGATCTGCGCTTAGTCCGTGCAAGTCTGTCAAATGCGACCGACAGCGATATACAAAAAGCAATATCAATGCTCGGTGAAGAACGTGTGCGTGCCCTGACAGCGATGTTCGGCAGGAAAAACAATGGCTGACGATCTCAATTCAAGGCTGAATGGGATATTGTCCGACCCGACAGCTCTTCAGCAGATAATGTCGATAGCTTCGGGACTCATGTCAAAGCCGAACGAACCACCCGGAACACAGCCCGAAGAGTCAAGCATACCGACATCAGTCCCAATGCCGCCGCAAAATAAGCTTCCAAAGCTCCCAAAGGACGACCGCTGTGAGCTGCTGTACGCGCTTAAGCCCTTTCTTCGTGAAACACGCGCCGAAAGGCTCGACCTCATGATACGAGTCTTACAAATAACTGCGCTCACCAAACGCCGTTAAATATTTAGGAGGGCAAAAAAATGTATACACGTTGCTCGGACGAAAATCAACCGCGTCCGCCGGAAAATTACTCAGGCACCTTCATCGAACCGCCGTATGATCAATCCGAAGAACGAAATTGCAACGAGAATCCGTCGCGTCCGCCGGAAACACCGATATGTCCTCCGCCAAGACCGCCCGAACCATGTGAAAAAAACGGAATATTCGGAGGTCTTCTGTCAAGACTCGGAAATTTCGGTTCGGATGATCTGCTGCTATTCGGACTTATCTTCATCCTTCTGACAAATCAAAGCAACGCCACCGAAAATGGCGGAAATTCAGACGATCTGCTGCTCATCCTCGCTCTGCTTTTGATAATGGGCTCTTAACCCTGCGGTCTGTACAGCTCATCAATGTCCCACACCTCCGCATCGGTCGAAAAGCTCACAGTTTCAACCGAATACAACACCCTGCCGTCATAGCTGACCGTGTGAGAAAGCACCGTGTTGTGTTCAAGAGACAGGTAATATTCCTCGAAGGTCGCAAGATAATTGTCGAAAAACGAAACATAATAAACGTTTCCGATCTCGCTGACCTTCAATAAAATTCTAAGCTCCGACCAACGCTCGGTCTCTTCGACAGGCGCATCGGAATATACCTCTGCCGGAAATTCCGCATCCGAATCAACTTCATCAACCAACGCGGTCGTCACCTCATCGGTCTCGACCGTTTCTTCATTCGATGTGATCTCGCCGATAACCGAAACAAGCTTTTCGATCTCAGGCATTCCGGCAGCATTTTCGGGCGAAACATCCACACTCCTGACCAAGCTCCTCGACTCCCCGGTAATATCATCGAAATGATACACCGAATCGCGGTCGTAGATCATAAGCTCGACACGCTTCATCTCATCCTCCGAAAGCTCATACCGCTCGATACGCGCCATATCACCGTTTCTGTATAATACCGCTCCCAAGGTTTCACCCTCGGAATAGCTCATTCGGACTTCCTGCCTGAAATTACAAGAAACAGGCTCTGAAATTATCGCGGCAAGCAGATTTTCATAGGTCAGCTCATAAGTCACGCCCTCGACATCCTCGGGACGCTCGCCCTTTATCATCCACGCAAGCTCGCTCTGATCTATCTGTATGTTCGGATCGTTGTCCCTTGTGTCGAAGCCGAGCAGCAAAGCGACCTCATGCGGTATCGTCAGTAGCTTTACCGAATACATCCAAAAAAGCACTGTCACGAACACCACAAAAAGGACTAAAATTATCAATACCGTTCCAACAAAACGGTTTCGGTCTTCAGACGTTTTCGTTGCTCGCAGCTTTAGCATCACTCGATTTTTCCATCACCTTGACGGCTTCATGCTCGAACCCATCAGATTCTGCATCCTTATCGGCAAATTCAAGTCCCATCTTACAACGTTCATCATCGCGGCGGACAATGAGAAAATTCACAAGGAATATCGCAAAGCCGGCAACGATAACGACCGCAGCACGGTAAAACTGTTCCTCGGTCACGAGCAATGCCGACGTACCCAAAATTCCACAGATGGCGTAGAGTATGCGAACGCTCTGCTTCTGATTGAAGCCCATGTCGATCAGTCTGTGATGAAGATGTCCGCGGTCGGCGGTAAACGGAGATTTTCCGTGAAGTATTCTGCGCGCAAAAGCGAATGCCGTGTCGCAGAGCGGAAACCCGAATATCGAAAGCGGTATCATAAACGAAATTACCGTATGCAGCTTGAAAACTCCGCTGACCGAGATAACAGCCATAGTATAGCCGAGAAAAAGTGCACCCGTATCACCCATGAATATCTTCGCGGGATTCGAATTGAAGGGCAGGAATCCTATGCACGCGCCGACCACGCCGGCAGTCAGCAGCGCGACATAAAATTCTCCCTTCAATATCATGACGAGCAAAAGCGACAGCGAGCATATCGCCGAAACTCCGCAGGCAAGTCCGTCAAGTCCATCGATCAGATTGATCGCATTCGTAAGTCCGACTATCCAAATGATCGTTATCGGTATTGAAAACGCGCCGAAGCTGATATACGTTCCGAAAAAGTTTACAAATTCAACGACTACGCCCTGCGATACGGCGATAAATGCGACACCGATCTGCGCCAAAAGCTTTATCCAAGCGTTTATGCGGAAAATATCGTCTATAACACCGACCGCAACGATGACGAGACCGCCCAAATATATCGCAACGAGTTCAGGACGCACATCGCAGAAAACGAGCGTTGCAATGACGAATCCGGCGAATATGGCAAGTCCTCCGATGCGCGGAATAGGCTTTTTGTGCATACGCCGATTGTCGCACGGCACATCGATAGCACCGATCCTGTAAGCCAAAACGCTGACAGCCGGAGTCGTTGTAAACGCGATAAGCCCGGCTAAAGCCATCGCAGCCAAAATATATACCATTTCATTTATCTGCATGATTTTTATGACCATTCCTTTCCACTCCGAACACGGAGCATGGCTTGAGTTATTTAAAAGCCGCAAAATGCAGTCAGCTCATTTTCGAGCCGAAACATCAAAAAAACGATGATATTTGCAAAATTAGACGCAGCATTCAAAAAAAAGTTCCCAAACCGATGGACATTTTGATTTTTTCCGCATTTTCAACAATATATCGCCGTAAATATCGCTTCTCGGCACGGCAATATCACAATATCCGCACCGAAAAGCATATGTGAAAAATAAATATCTCACGGGAGAGAGTTGCAAAGCAATACGTCTCTCTCCCGACAGGTCAAAACTCAAAGAAAGCTTCTGACAGCCTCGCAGAGATAACCAACACCACGGACTATCTGCTCATCCGAAGGAGTCGAATAGTTGAGTCTGAAGCACTGAGAGGACGCATTCTGATCGCTGGCGAAAGCCTGACCGGGAACGACTGCGACCTTCTTAGACTTCGCAAGCTCGATAAATTCGGGCTGCGGAATATTGTCGGGAAGCGTACACCAGATAAAGAGTCCGCCTTCCGGACGTGTGTATTTAACGCAGTCGGGCATATTCTTGTCAAGCTCTGAGAGCATGAGTCCGCACTTGCGGCGATAGAGCTTCTGTATCTCGGCAATATGCGCATCCATGTCGCACTCCGAAATGTATCTGTGGCAGAGCATCTGGAAGAATATGTTGGTATGAACATCCTCGACCTGCTTTGCAACGACCATCTTCTGAACGACCGTCTCAGGACCGCAGATGAAGCCTATGCGCATTCCGGCAGAGAGCACCTTCGAATAAGAGCCGGCATACACAACGATCCCGTCCTCATCCATCGACTTTATAGTCGGGATGTCTTCGCCAGAGAATCTCAGTTCGCCGTAAGGATTGTCCTCCAGAATTATAACGCCGTACTTCTTCGCCAAAGCATATGCCGCCTTGCGCTTTTCGAGCGACATACAAGTTCCGGCAGGATTCTGGAAGGTCGGGATGAGATATATAAGCTTGACCTTCGGGTCATTCTTAAGAGCAGCTTCGAGCGCATCTATGTCTATGCCATCATCCGCCATCGGAATACCGACAAGATTTGCGCCATTCGAACGGAAAGCATTCAAAGCACCGATAAAGCTCGGCTCTTCTACTATGACTGTATCGCCCTCATTGCACATGACCTTGGTGAGCAGCTCTATTCCCTGCTGACCGCCCGAGGTTATCAGCGTCATGTCAAAATCCTTACCTATGTTAAAGCGTGAAGCAAGTCTCGCCTTTACATCCTCACGCAGAGCCGGATACCCCTCGGTCACGCTGTACTGTAAAGCGGCAGTCGGACTGTCGGCAAAAATATCTGCGGACAGCTTCGAAAGCTCAGCGACCGGGAAGGATTCGGGCGCAGGATTTCCGCCTGCAAACGAAATGATCGAAGGATCCTGCAATGCCTTGAATATCTCGCGGATCGCGGAGGGCTTTAAATTTTTCATTTTTTCAGAAATTTTGTATTCCATGTTACTATTTTTCCTTTCAAGCAACTTACTTAATGGTGTATAGGTGAGAAATAATATCCCGTACACAATTAATTTTAAATCTTTCCTAAATATTATACTTGATTTTTCGCAAAAAGTGTGCTATACTTTTTGTACTATGCTTTAATATTTTGTAAAATCGAAAGGAAAATGTAAAAAAATGGATATGTACACCGATACCTTCGAGTCCGACACGCCAAAAAAGCGTTCGCTTCCGGCAAAAATAATCCTCGGAACTCTGAAAGCACTCTGGATATTGTTCATCGTTTCGATCTTCGCACTCATCTTTATCCGCCTGAACCTATTGAAGACTCCGAAAAATTTCCAAAGCTTTGCCTGGACAGACGAAGCCGTAGCCGAATACAACGAGAATGGTTCACTGACAGTCGGCTTCCAAGAGCCGTACACCGAATATGATGATGAAGGCTACTACCATATCTCGGATGTCTCCTTCGCGGAGTCTATCGGTGAGATACAGCTGACGGTCAGATACAATAACCGCAGTACGATAAACACCTTGATGTCAAAATACCACCTCACCGACCGTCCGAACGGAGAGATTTTCATATATATTCTGACCGATGACAACGGAAACGAATATACCTCCTACCGCTTCTCCGCTGATTCGAAGCCGCTGTCGGAATTTCGCAGGATAGTTTTTGACGGAGTGGATTTTTCGTCTACCGAAAATCTCTATCTTCATGTATATTACGGCGAGGACGTAGACGATGATTCGGATATGTATGCCGTATTTACGGTATATGAAACTGACCGTTGGATAGAACAAAAGCAGCTCACCCCCGAAGATATGACCTTTAAGCTGAACAACAACCCGGCTTATATCAATAAAAACAACTAAGAAGGAACTCAAAATGAACTCAGCAGAAAAAGTATCGCTTCTCCGCGAACTCATGAAGGAGAACAATATCGATCATTTGCTCGTCGTTTCGGACGACTACCACCAATCCGAATATGTCGGTGATTTCTTTAAATCACGCGCATATATCTCGGGCTTCACAGGCTCTGCGGGCACGCTGATCATCTCAAAGGACAGCGCAAAGCTCTATACCGATGGACGCTATTACATCCAGGCAGAGCATCAGCTCAACGGCAGCTCGATAGACCTCATGCGTGATGGCAGCGAAGGTGTGCCGAAGCTCACAGACTATATCTCCTCGATAGTGAAGTCGGGCGAAACTCTCGCATTTGACGGAAAATGCGTAAGCGCAAAGCTCGCGGATGAATTAAAGAAAAAGCTCCCGTCAGACGCAAAGATCCGTTCAGACCTCGACCTTCCGGGTATGATCTGGAAAGACCGCCCCGCTCTCCCTTCTGCGAAGATATGGCAGCTCGATACCAAATACGCAGGAAAAACACATTCCGAAAAGCTTGCGGATGTCCGCAAAAAGCTCGCCGAGGAAGAATGCAATTCGCTCGTAATGTCCTCGCTCTGCGACATTGCATGGTTCTATAACCTCCGCGGAAACGATGTTGAAGACACTCCTGTATTCCTCGCTTATTCAATAGTCACCGAGGACACCGACCGTCTCTTCGTAAACGAAAATGCAATAGCCGATATAAAGGCAGACCTCATAAAGGAAGGCATCGAAGTCCTTCCCTACAGCGAATTTTACAATGTGCTTCCAATACTTTCGGGAAATGTGATGATCGACAGATCTGCGGTGAACAGCGCAATAGTCTCCGGAATATCGAACGCCAAAACAGTCGATAAGCCTAATCCGACTCTTCTCATGAAGGCAAAAAAGAATGAGACCGAGCTTGAACACCTCAGAAAATGCCATATCGCAGACGGTCTCGCCGTTACAAAGCTCATGCTCGAACTGAAATATTCGGATCGTGAGCTTGATGAGATAACAGCAGATGAGCTGCTCTGGAAGCTCCGCGTGGAAGCTGCCGAAAAGCTCGGAGTCACCATCACCGGAAAATCCTTCGGAACTATAGCCGCATTCGGCGCGAATGCCGCAATGATGCACTACAGCGCAAAGCCCGAAACGGCAGCAAAAATAGATAAGAGCGCCAAAGTCCCGATGCTCCTCGTGGATTCGGGCGGACATTACCTCGAAGGCACGACCGATATAACCAGAACCTTCGTACTCGGTGAGCTTTCGGATGAGATAAAAATGCACTATACCCTGACCGCTGTCGGAAATCTCCGTCTCGCAAATATGATCTACCTCGAAGGTGTTTCGGGAAAAGCACTCGATGTCACCTGCCGCGAACCGCTTTGGGAGCATGGCATAGACTATCGCTGCGGAACAGGTCACGGAGTCGGCTATCTGCTTAGTGTTCACGAAGGTCCGAACCGCCTGCACTGGAGAAGCGGTGATCATCCGTTGGAAGTCGGAATGGTAACGACCGATGAGCCGGGCGTATACGTTGAAGGCAGCCACGGTATAAGAATAGAAAACGAATTGGTAACTATAAAAGCCGATCACAACGAATACGGTCAGTTCCTGAAATTCGAAAATATAACCTACTGCCCGATCGACCTCGACGGAATAGATACAAAATATATGGACAAGAGCGACATAAAGAAGCTGAACGATTATCATAAAACGGTATACGATACCCTCGCTCCGTATATGTGTGCAAACGACCGCGAAAAGCTGGCATACCAGACTCGCGAAATATAAAAAGCTCAGCTCTTATAGTTTCTGTGCAAAAGCTCGATCTATACGTTTTATTCTCAAATCTGCATTTTTCGCAATTTTTGTCTTGACAAATCGCGAAAAATGGTGTATAATAGTATATAATAAGCTCGTTCGCATAAGCTTGAACGGGCTGTACGGACTATTCGTCCGAAATATCACGATAAAGCGCATTATATTGAGCTTAAATTGAACTAAAAAAGGAGTTCTCTATAACAATGAAACCTTTCAAGCGAGACCTGCCGCGTGAAGTAAAAGATCTGCGCGATATGGTTCTCACCTCTGCCGCATTTTTCGGTGAAAAAGACCTCTATGTTTATAAAGAAGATAAGCAGGAGGTGCATTATTCCTATAACCGTCTCAGAGATGAGGTCGAGCAGTTCGGAACTGCACTCGATGTACTCGGCATACGCGGTGAGCATGTTGCCGTAATTTCACATACCTCGCCGAAATTCACCGTAACATACCTCGGAACAGTCAACTCTACAGGAGTCATCGTACCGATAGACCGCGAGGTCTCCCCCGAACAGCTGGTCAACTTCCTGAACCGCGCAGAATGTAAGGCGGTAGTATATGAGCAGGAGCTGAACGGAGTCCTCACCGGAATGGCTGATAAGCTTCCCGACCTGCGTTTCTTCATACCGATGAAGGGTGAGGATACAGTTGATTCTTCCCTACCGCAGAATCCGCAGGTAATGCCCTTCGATGATGTTCTTGCACTCGGTAAGCAGGCACTCGATGATCACAACAATAACTATTATCTCGGCACACTCGATCAGGAAAAGCTCTGCGCGATACTTTTCACCTCCGGAACTACCGGAACGGCAAAGGGTGTAATGCTCTGCATGAAGAATTTTGTTGCAGCCACCTGGGCATCATGTAAGGTCGTTCCCTACGACTCGAAAACACGGCTCGTCTCGGTGCTCCCACAGCATCATACCTTTGAAATGACCTGTATGCACCTTGCGGTCATCAACCTCGGCGCATCTGTCTACATCAATGACAGCCTTAAATATGTCCAGCGCAACATTCAAAATTACAAGCCGAACGCGCTCGTTCTCGTTCCGCTCTTTGTCGAGACCTTCTACAAGAAGATCTGGGAGAACATAAAGAAAAAGGGTATCGAGAAAAAAGTCCGCTCGGCAATGAAAATGAGCGATTTTCTCTTAAAGCTCGGCATAGACATCAGAAGAAAGCTCTTTAAAGAGATACTTGACGCTTTCGGCGGAGAAGTAAAGTCGATAGTCTGCGGCGGCGCACCTATAAGCCCACAAATATTAAAAGATCTCTACTCCTTCGGCATAGTCGTGTTCGAAGGTTACGGCATTACCGAATGCGCACCGCTCGTTGCCTGCAATCCGAACGGCGCACCGCGCTTCGGCTCGGTCGGTAAGCATGTAGCAGGCTGCCGCGTAAGGATCGACAAAGACCCGTCTGAGGATTACGGCGAAATAGTCGTAAAGGGCAATAATGTCATGCTCGGCTACTACAAGGACGAGGAGGCTACAAAGAAAGCCTTCACTCACGACATGAAGAATTTCGACAACAACTACTGGTTCAAGACCGGAGATGTCGGATATATCGACAACGATGGTTATATCTATATAACCGGTCGCAAGAAAAATGTCATAATCCTGTCGAACGGCAAGAACGTATTTCCCGAAGAGCTTGAGGAACACCTTTCGCACTGTGACCTCATCTCCGAATCGATAGTCCTCGGACGCAAAAACGATGACGATGATATAGTCATAACCGCCCTCATCCATCCGAATTACGACAAATTGGACGGAAAGGACGACAGCGAGGTCGAAGCTATCATCCGTGAGGCAGTCAATGAGATAAATCGATCTCTCCCGTCCTTCAAGCATATGACCAATGTCGAGATCTCCAAGGAAGAGTTCGAAAAAACCAGCTCTAAAAAAATCAAGCGTTTCGTATACGAAACGAAATAATATTACCGGAGGATTGATACCAATGTACGAACAGTTCAAAACCATACTCGTCGATGACCTTTCCATCGACCCCGATCAGGTCACGATGGATGCGGAGCTTGCCAAAGACCTCGGCATAAACTCTCTCGAACTTGCAGACCTCATTCTGCTCTGCGAGGATAAGCTCGGCGTTGAGATCGATGATAAGCAGCTTTCCAAGTTCATCAGCGTCGGTGACGTTGTAAATTATTTGCAGTCTATAGAGTAAGCGCGGATGAAAAGTATAGCGTCCGCCTCCTTCACCGAGCTGGTTCTCGAAACCATGCGCGGCTCAAGATTTGCAGTCGAAGAGGAATTTATACAGCACGGAAACACCTCCTGCCTGCTCCACAGCATAGCAGTAGCATATTTCTGCTTCCGCATCGCGAAATTCTTAGGTGAGATACTGGATTTCAGACTCTATGAGCTGATTCGCGGCGCATTGCTGCACGACTATTTTCTCTACGACTGGCATATCGAGCCAAAACGCAAAAACGGAATGCACGGTTTTTCACATCCGTTCACCGCATTCTATAACGCACTCTTCGACTTCGAGCTTTCGGATGTCGAACGCGATATAATCACACGGCATATGTTCCCGTTAGTTCCGCTGATACCGCGTTATAAGGAAAGTCATCTCGTCTCTATAGTAGACAAAATATGCTCACTGTACGAGGTCTTCTCCAGAAATCCATATAATCTGCCCGAAATAAGACGGACAAAAAGCCTGGTTCTGGCATCATCTCTTGCAGTTCCGGCAGTAAATTGTACATACACAATGGCTTAAATCTAACTTTGCGTCGAACATATCGGCGCAAAGTTTATTTTTTTTGAAAAAACTATTGCTTTTTTGAGAAAAGTATGGTACAATATTATAGTAATATACTACTATGTTTTTCAGAAAGGCATTAACTTATGGAAAGAGAAAAATTCGGTTCACGACTGGGATTTATTTTGATCTCAGCCGGCTGTGCCATCGGTCTGGGAAATGTTTACCGTTTCCCGATAATCACAGGCGCATACGGTGGCGCGGCATTCGTGCTGGTCTATATCGCCTTCCTCATTCTGCTCGGACTTCCGATCATGACAGTTGAATTGACTGTCGGACGCGCAAGTCAGCGTTCTATCGCGACTTCCTTCGATGTACTCGAAAAAAAGGGTCAGAAATGGCATCTGATGAAATATCTCGGTATCATCGGAAACTATCTCCTCATGATGTTTTACACCTGTATCGCCGGTTGGATGCTGATTTACTTCGTAAAATATCTTGACGGCTCGATACTTGATTTCCACGGCGGCGAGGAGCTTGGCGGCGTGTTCGTTGGCATGATCTCGAACACCGGACTCATCACAATAGCAACTTTCGCGGTAATAATCATCTGCTTTGCGGTCTGCGCGCTCGGACTTCAAAACGGAGTCGAAAAGATAACAAAGAGCATGATGGCTCTCCTGCTCTTCCTGATGATCGGACTCGCGATCTATTCATGTACATTGTCCGAAGCAGGCGCAGGTCTGAAATTCTATCTCATCCCCTCATTTGAAAAAATGAAGGACTCGGGAATCTGGACGGTCATCTCTGCCGCAATGGGACAGGCATTCTTCACGCTCTCGATAGGCATGGGTTCGATAGCAATATTCGGCAGCTACATCGGAAAAGAGCGCAGACTTCTCGGCGAGGCGGCAACCATAGTTTCACTCGATACCTTTGTCGCACTCATGTCGGGAATAATCATCTTCCCTGCCTGCTACACATATAACGGCGGTCAGACAGCTGATGCAGGCACAGTCGGTGCTTCATTCCTTTTCACCACACTTTCGAGCATATTCAATGAAATGCCCGGCGGACGCATAGTCGGCGCACTCTTCTTCCTCTTCATGATATTCGCGGCATTTTCGACAGTCATCGCCGTATTTGAAAATATCATGTCCTTCTGGCTCGAACTCACAAAGCTCAGCCGCCGTGTTATCGCAGCTATAAACATTGCACTCATACTCGTTCTTGCGCTCCCCGCAGTCTTCTCGCTCAGCATCTGGGAAAATATCACCGTACTCGGCTATGGTTTCCTCGACCTTGAGGATAAGCTCGTCTCGAATCTCCTGCTCCCGTTCGGTTCGCTCATCTATGTCATCTTCTGTACAAGAAAACTCGGCTGGGGTTGGGACAACTTCATCTCCGAAGCTAATACCGGCGACCACGGCCCGAAATTTCCTAAGTGGCTCAAGCCTTATATGACATGGGTTCTGCCGATCATCATAATCGTCGTTCTGATCATGTCGATAGTTTCGATGTTCCTGTGAGTTGTATAAAACGCCGTATTTTGACAAACTTTGAAAAAACTATTGACAAAGCGTCGAAAATGTGGTATCATATTAATGTAATCAAAAATTTCCCCGCTGAAATCGTTTGGATCGGAAAATTCGCGATTTTTCGAAACAGATGGCGGAGGGGACTCCGGAGAATCCTGTAAAATCAGGTGCCGAAGGTGCAAAATATTCGTGAATGCGAATATTGAATCTCTCAGGCAAAAGAATGGAGCAAATACTCGACTGAACGTGAGTCTCTGTATTTACGCTGTTTCCGGAAGATAATCTCTATCATTACAGAAAGGCAATAAATATGGAGACTCTTCTTAGTATTGTACAAAAAATCAACGCTTATCTTTCAGACTATATCCTGATCATACTTCTGGTCGGCTGCGGACTTTTCTTCTCGATTAAGACGAAGTTCGTTCAGATCCGCTGCTTCGGCGAAGGCATGAGACAGGTATTCGGCAATTTTTCGCTCAACGGCAAAAAGCATGAGAGCGGAATGTCCTCCTTCCAGGCAGTCGCAACAGCAATAGCCGCGCAGGTCGGTACAGGTAATATTATCGGTGCCTGCGGCGCGATACTCATCGGTGGTCCCGGCGCAATATTCTGGATGTGGATAATCGCCTTCTTCGGAATGGCAACGATCTACGCTGAAGCGATTCTCGCGCAGAAGACTCGTGTCGTCAAGGAAGACGGTAGCATCCACGGCGGACCGGTCTACTACATCAAGACCGCATTCAAAGGTAAGTTCGGTAAATTCCTCGCAACCTTCTTCGCAGTTGCGATCACCCTCGCGCTCGGTTTCATGGGCTGTATGGTTCAGTCAAACTCGATCGGTGAGACCTGCCAGAACGCATTCGGTATCCCCTCTTGGATTATCGGTATCATCATCACAGTCCTCGCAGCAATAATCTTCCTCGGCGGTGTCAACCGTCTCGCATCGGTCACTGAGAAACTCGTTCCGATCATGGCAGTTCTCTACCTCGTCGGAGGTCTCATACTTCTCATCTGCCGCATCCAGTACATCCCCGAAACCATTGCAATGATCTTCAAGTACGCATTCGTTCCGAACGCTATCATCGGGGGAAGCCTCGGTTATGCAATAAAGACCGCAATAAGCCAGGGCGTTAAGCGCGGACTCTTCTCGAACGAAGCAGGTATGGGTTCTACTCCTCACGCACACGCACTCGCAAATGTTGACGATCCCCACAAGCAGGGCATCGCGGCTATGATCAGCGTATTCATCGACACCTTCATCGTCCTCACCATGACCGCACTCGTTGTCATCTCGACACTCTATGCAGGAAACGGTCCGCTCGCATCCGGCGCAGCTGAAGGTATCAGCAAGACGAACATGGCTCAGCTCGCATTCTCATCGGTATTCGGTGATAAGATCGGTAGCGCATTCGTTGCAATAGCACTTCTCTTCTTCGCATTCTCGACCATCCTCTCGTGGAATCTCTTCGGTAAGATCAACGTTGAATACCTCTTCGGTAAGAAAGCAACTGTTGTCTACACCGTTATCGCACTCGTATTTATCTTCCTCGGCTCGCTCCTCTCGAATGATCTCGTTTGGGAACTCACCGATATGTTCAACAACCTCATGGTCATACCGAACGTTATCGGTCTCATCGCACTCTCCGGAATGGTAACTTACGTTGCTTCAAGCAAGAAAAAGAAATAATACATAATGCAGAAAAAATCCCTTATCGGGATTTTTTCTGTTTTCGGAACAAAAACAATTATTTTGCGTCTAATAATCATCGAACAAAAAAGGAAATATTATGAAAGCATTTTTAAAAAATCATTGGCATCACATGATATTCGCCCTATTCATGTTGATACATACGCTTACAACGGCATTCACAACACTCTACGGTGACGACTACTACTATGCCGCATTCGTAAAAAACGGCGCAGATTACTTCTTAAGCGAAAATATCTTCCACTATCTACACACCAACGGGCGCGCATTCGTCCATCTGCTCGATGAGCTCCTTATCGGCTACAGCTTCTTTTTTTGGCAGATATTCAATGTTCTCTGTCTCGCCACACTCGTCATCGGAATCGCCAAGATAGCCGCCAAGACCTATAAAGCTGACAGCGACAAAAATACATATAGATATGCGCTTGTCATCACCTGCTTGATACTATGTCTGACCGATGTTGCGATACTGCGCGAAGGCTTCTATTGGGCAACAGGCATGATGAACTATCTATTCCCCGCAACAGTCACGATCTGGTTTTATTACCTGTTCCGCCGCGACTTCGAGAGCTTCAAGGGCAGTCCGATACTGATATTTACCGCATTTGTCGCATCGATAACGACCGAACAAGCCTCAGCCGCCGCACTTCTCGTCACTCTCTGCTTCATAGTCTCATCTATCGTGATAAAGAAAAAATGCCCAAAGCCGGCATACTTCGGTGCATTTGCCGCATCACTAATAGGCTTCTGCACGATATTCCTAT
>CAZRVL010000033.1:0-21212 GCA_964603455.1 uncultured Lachnospiraceae bacterium | reverse complement strand
CAAGGCTATGTGGGATGACGCATACGCAAGATTCAAGAAGCTCATCGGCGAATAAACCGATGCGGCAAATGGGAGTGTGACGAGCAATGAAGCATACCGAGACCGAGAAATATTTTTCAAAACCCTCTGAGGTGGTCGTAGGGTCACTCGAGGACAAAAACACCTGCATCCGCCGTTTTACCGATACGGGCGTGTTCTTTCGCGAGTTCAGCCTTGACAGCAAAAAGTGTGGAGAGCCGGTCGAGATACTTCAGATAACCGACATCCACTTCAACGCATTTACCGAGGAGGATCTTAAGGACGAGGAGCTTGCGCTGACGAAGCAGTTCCGACTTTGGAATGCGGGCGGCGACAGTGTTCGCTCGGTCAAAAAGACGATCCCGCTTGCGAAATATTTCGACAAGACGATAATCACGGGTGACACGCTCGATTTTCTCTCGCAGGGCGCGATGGATATGCTCCATGAGCATATTTGGGGAGTTGATCCCGACATACTTGTCGCGCTCGGCGGTCACGAGCTGGTAAAGCAGATGCAGACCGGAAAGGCGGACAAAACGCCGCTTGAGGATCGACTTGCATATCTCCAAAAAAACTGGAGACACGACATACACTATCACTCCGAGGTCATCGGGGACAAGGTGCTTGCCGTCGTGCTTGACAACAGCCAATCGAAATATTTGGATGTTCAATATGAGAAGCTGAAGGCTGATATCGAGCGCGCGAGAGATGAGAGTCTGGTCATGCTGATATTTGAGCATGAGCCTCTCTCGACGGGAAGACCCGAGGATGAAAAAAGCCTGCGCTGAAGCGATACGATCCCGAGTTTATAAACTATTATTCGGGCAATCTGATCGGCTCGACGCTGCGCGGGAGCGAACCGCTCTACGAGCTTATCGTTCACAGTGCGGATGTCATCGGCGGAATATTCTGCGGACATGAGCACAGTGCGTTCTACACAGAGATAAAAGCCTTTACTCCGAACGGAGACGAAAAGGCGATCCCTCAGATAATTTTAGAGGGCAGTCCATATGACAATCAGGCAGGACACATCCTGCGGATTACAATATATTAAAAGGAGAAAACACATGAAAACATTAAAGGCATACGAGCTTGCCAAGGAGCTTTACGCTTCCATCGGCGTTGACACCGACAAGGTACTCGAGCGCGTCAAGACCATTCCGGTCTCCATGCACTGCTGGCAGGGCGATGACGTTCGCGGCTTTGAAAATCCGAACGGCGATCTCACCGGCGGCATCCAGACCACCGGTAACTATCCCGGAAGAGCTACCACCATTTCCGAGCTTCGCGCAGACTTTGAAAAGGCAGCATCCTTCATTCCCGGAAAGAAGAAGCTCAGCCTCCACGCCATCTATCTTGACAATCAGGGCGAAAAGGTCGATCGCGACCAGATCGAGCCGAAGCACTTTGCTTCGTGGGTAGACTGGGCAAAGCAGATCGGTATCGGTCTCGACTTCAACCCGACCTGCTTCTCTCATCCGCTCAGCAGCACCGGCTTCACACTTTCCAGCCCCGACGAGTCGGTTCGTCAGTTCTGGATCGAGCACTGCAAGCGTTCGAGAATTATCGCCGAGTACTTCGGTAAAGAGCTCGGTCAGACCGCCTGCACCAACCACTGGATCCCCGATGGCTTCAAGGACATCCCGGTAGACCGTTATGCTTACCGCGCACGCCTTGTTGATTCCTACGACAAGATATTCGCAGGTCAGGACAAGAAGCTCAACCTCAACGCTATCGAGAGCAAGGTCTTCGGTATCGGCGCAGAGTCCTGCACCATCGGCTCGCTCGAGATGTGCCTCGGCTATGCGGTAAAGAACGATCTCATGCTCACTCTCGACACCGGTCACTTCCATCCGACCGAGGTCGTTTCGGACAAGATCTCGTCGGCTCTCTGCTTCCTCGATGATGTAATGCTCCACGTTTCGCGTCCGGTACGTTGGGACTCCGATCACGTTGTCATCTTTGACGATGAGCTCAAGTACATCGCGCAGGAGATCATCCGCGGCAACTTCGAAAACCGCGTTCACATCGGTCTCGACTTCTTCGATGCTTCGATCAACCGCATTGCGGCGTGGGTCATCGGCACGAGAAATATGCAGAAGGCTCTCATCTACGCTATGCTCGAACCGACCGAAATGCTCAAGAAACTCGAACTTGAGGGTGACTACACCTCGCGTCTCGCTCTTCTCGAAGAGTACAAGACCTATCCCTTCGCAGCTGTTTGGGATTACTACTGCGAGACCGAGAATGTTCCGGTTCGTGACGAATGGCTCAAGGAAGTCAAGCAGTACGAGGCTGACGTTCTCTGCAAGAGATAAGTCTAACAATTTTGGCTTGAACAAACACTATCGAGCCATGATTTGAAATATTTTCATGAGAAGCAAAGCTGATGAAAAGAAATATTGACAAGGAAGAACGCATATGTTCATTCTGCCGATATTCCTCAGAGATATGTGAGCGTGAAGAAATGCTCTGCCGCAAAAAAGGAATAGTCGAGCCTGACTTCTCCTGCCGTGCATTTGTGTATGATCCGCTTAAGCGCATTCCCAGAAGGATACCGACAGTCGAAGCACCAGAGCTTCCGCAAATATAAAAATAATTACCTCAAAGCGTTCAGCTTTGAGGTAATTTCTTTACTCCGGAATCAAAAGCGTCCGAAATATTACATAAGCTTTTGTTAATTCGGGAAAAATTCACTCACGGTATATTTAGATTTTGAAAGTATATGAACGGCGGCGAGTAGCATATATCCGACTATGCCACGATGTGCGCAAAGCTTATACCCTTGTGAATCTGATATTCCAGGATTCGTATGCTCGACTATCCTATTTTCAATAAAATACAACAGCAGCTCATTGAGACGTGTCGGTACGATCTCGGAGCATTCGAGAAGATATTCCTTAGATACAGGTCTAACAGTGTCGAGCAGAGAAATAAGCTTAAGTCCTTCACGACTCGACAGCTCAAATATCAGCTTTTCTTCATTTTCTCCAAACGATAGCTTTTCTCTGAGGTCAGACCTCACGACACACGCAACTCCGTCATCGTCCCATATCTTCATGCCGTAATCACTGCAAACTCTCAATTCTCCGCGTGCATGATTCTCAATCTGCTTTTGACGATCACCGACTTCGATAAAATATATCTCCTTCCATATTTTCCACATATCCTCACCAAGATCGATATGCGAATCAGGCGCACGATATTCCTTTGACCAAATGTATTCGTCTGCGAGCTGTTCTATTTTTGAAGCAGTCTTATTTATATCGGCTGCATCGGTCTCAAGCAAAACATCGAGCGATATACCGTAAACATCTCCTATCGCTTTAAGATTAAAACAATCCGGAAGTGCCTGTCCCGACTCCCATTTGCTGACCGCCTGAGCCGAAACACCTATCTTTTCGGCGACCTCCTCTTGAGTGAGCGAATGTGCCCTTCTATGTTCACGAAGCTTGTTCGCAAAGATTTCAATATCAAGCATTTTTGACCATTCCTTTCGCTAAAAACAAATTTAGCTGATATAATATCCGATTCGAACCGTATGAATATTATATCACATTTTAGCTCGACCTGCAATAGTATTTTTGTTGAACGGCCCACGGAAAATTCAACCTGTGGTTAAGCTTTTTAAGGGATGTGCAAATATTTAAATAAAACAAATTTTCATCTTGAATTACTTTTTAATATCGGTTGACAAATAAGCTTTTTTGTGATAAAATATAATTATCACTCACCAAGCTCTTTGTATTTTTCGGTAAGAGACTTAAGTCCTTCCTCGACCTTCGATTCTATCGAAGCGTAGCTTGATGCTATGCTCGTCTTTGCGTCTCTGACAGTATTTCTGAACATATACGGAAGATCTCCGAGCATAGAGCCATGAAGTATCGAAAAGTCATATCTGCGTCCCGACATTATTATGTCAAGCATAGCTATAGACTGCTCATCACGCGCATATTTTGAACCGAGCGCAACATCGTAATATGCCGGAACTACAGAAAAATGATTTTCGCGAGTCAATGCCTCGGTTATCGTTCCGACAAATTCGGTATCGGAAACTGTCTTAGGAACAGACAAAAGCGAATAGTTGTCCATTGCATTTGAATAATATTCATCCTGCTCCTTGTCGAGCTTCGGATACGGGATTATTCCGTAATCGTCCTTCATGCTGCGGAAAGTTGTGAATGCGTTGTTTATCCAGGTAGTTATAAATGCCGATCTTCCGTTTGCGAATAATTCTATCTCATCGCCCCAGCTCATGAAGGAGTTGTTGTCCCAGAAAAAGGTATTGAGCTTATCAAGTGCATTTTGCATACGCTCTATATCTATATCGACTACAGGTTCACCCTTTTCATTCTTCGTGACGAGCGGAATGTCGAAACCGACAGTCCAGTTATCGAGGTTCGTTGCCTTGTCACCGCCGAAGCCATAAAAATCTTCCTTATCCAACTCGCCGTTGTTATTAAGATCCTGATACATATCCTTCGTCAGACGTATCATCTCATCTATCGTCCAGTCTCCATCAATCACCGTTTGATAAAGATCCGGGAATTTATAATCTTCAGCTATGCTCTGATTGAAAAATACCGCATACGAAAGCAATAGCGTTGTTATAGATAAATCTCCGACCGCAACGAATTGATTTCCGTTTATGTTGAAGGCTTCATTCGCATCCTTTCCCCACCACTCCTTTGAAAAGTCAACCACAGGAATGTCTACCCAGCTGTAATAGCAACCCTCAAGCACAGGTCCTCCGGCAAGATATGTATAGACTGCTGTCAGATCATATACATCGTCACCTGCTGCGATATTCTTAGAAATATCGCTCAGCTGTGTCTGCTCATCTGCAGACTGCACGACCGATATTTTTACATTAAAATAGTTAGACACCTTTTCATTTCGATTGTAAACGGCATCGTTGCAGACATCTCCGTTTTCGCTCTCTACCCACATCTCATCAGCATATCTCGCATTTACCGAAATTCTAAATTCGCGTCCACCGTAATCCTTCTTTTCAAGCTCATACAGAGGAGAAGTCTCCTCATTTGAGACCGTTGTCTCCGGCGCACTTGATTCTGCGTCCGTAACTACCGTATTCCCATCGCCTCCGCACGAAGCCATCATACCTGTCAGCATAGCCGCAAGTATCAAATATGCAGTTATCCTATTAAATTTTTTCATACTCATGATTCCTCATTTCATATAACATTTTTTCTGTAACAGTTGTGTCTGCACTGTGTCAAAACAGTACTAATTATAGCATATCGCATAAGACTTGTCAATGAATAAAAAACCAGAAAGTGAACTATTTGAAACAAAAATGGCTAACGTAAATTATTTTCCCGTGATCGACCGTGAAAAGGAGCTTCCGGTATTTTGTTCCGGCATCGGCATAGGACACGAACAAGAAGAGCTCTCTCTTCAAACAAGTTCATGTCGGAAAGAAAAATTTATACATTTTCATATGACTGTGAGCGGCTGCGGAATAGCCTACTTTAATGGTAAAAAGCATATACTACCTATCGGAACGATGATGTACACACCGCCTGACAAGGATATACATATAATGCCCGCACCCGGCGGATGGAAAAACAATTGGATACTTATAAATTTCAAAAATCCGCTTGATCTTCCGCTTATGAAGCTTGGAAGCGAGGTCATTATATTTAATCCTATTGAACAAAATGAAATGATAAAAATATACGAAAGCGTAAACCGAAGTCTCATGAAAAATACGCTTGAGGGTCGTTTTGAAGCCGCTGCGGAGTCTTACAGAATGCTGACAATGGTAATATCATCACTTGAAGCCGGAAGCCGAGACGATCTTTCAAATAATCTGATAATTTCCGATGCGATAGATTATATCTACAAGCATCTGTCCGAAAAAATAACCCTCGATGATCTCAGCAAAGTGAGTAAAAAAATAAGTCCACAGTATTTCTGCCGACTGTTCAAAAAGTACACCAATATGCGCCCGACCGAGTATATCAGGAAAAAGCGGATAGAATACGCAAAGCAGCTCTTATCGAACACCGATATGCCGATATGTGACATAGCTACTGCCTGCGGCTTTGAAAACAAAACATATTTTTACCGTTGTTGGAAGCTTTTCGAAAGCGAAGCTCCGCTAGAATTTAGACAGCAGCACAGCGGTATATTCATATAAAAATCTCCGAATGCAAGAAAGCATTCGGAGATTTTTTCAAAGGCTTATCCAAATATTTTGATCGGCTTTTCCGCGTATCACGCCGTCTCGAATCTTCATTACTTCAAGCGTTTCGGAAGGGTCAAAGGATGCTTTTCCGGTTTCAAAAAAGCTTATGATGTCCGCGATGAGATTCTTAAAATACTGCGAATTTATCGAGCTGTACGAAGATATTCCGTCCTTGTTCGAAATTGCCGCAGTGAACGGCATACACGGAGCATAAAAGAAGCTTGCATTCTTACCATTTTGGTATGCTGCATCTATACGTACCTGATCGGCGTGAGCTTCATATCTCAAAGAGCTTGCTCCGACACCGAGAACCTTTACCGCCATCTCGATCTGATGTATGATATATTCCTCGATATTCGAACCTCCGCCGGTAAATGCAGCAGATACCGCATCGCCGTTGAAGCCTGAAAGCTCATCCGCATATCTGAGAGCCGAGCTCGAAAAGAATTTTACATTATTCTTCTCTGCAAGCTCAAATATCTCGACCGCAGTCTTAAGATCAGGAGCAAAGGTCTTGTCAATATACGGTGAAACTCCGCATTCAAAGACTCTCTTTGCATAATCGAGATGCCGCTCCGGGTCTGACGGAGCAAGTATAATGACGTAATCCGAATATTTGCAGAGTTCTTCTATCGAGCTACATTGCTCACAACCGAATTTCTCACACCATGCAGAATTTGTCATTCCGTTGTTCGGATTGTCGATCTCTCCCCATGCATACGAAAGCTTGTAATCCGTACCATTAGCCTTATTATATTCCTCGATCCATACCGGATAATTATTAGCATGCCACTCATCGAGGTAATAATCGATGAAACCGAGCTTTTTCATTACAGCTGGATCTCTTCCTTCTTGTCAGCAGATTTGTAAAGTGCGTCAAGAAGCTTCATGCTTTCAAGAATATTGTCGATATAGCTGCGATTCTTCACGCCGGTCTCGATAGATTCGATAAATGCCTTGTCTTCGCAGCCGTACATTCCGGGAATATCGTATTCGGGATGTATAGTCTCAAGAGTCTCACCGTTGCAGAACTCAAAGCGTCCGCCGTATGTAAGTCTTGCGCCGCCCTTATCTCCGAGGAAATCGATAAAGGTATCGTTCTTGTCGAGATTCTGTGCCCATGCGCCGTTGAGCGAGATGCTTGCCTTGTCGGTGCGGACATATCCGGTGATAAAGTCATCAACGTCATTCGTTCCGGTCTCGACATTCTTAGTATCTTCAGCCCACATGGAATGGTACTTATATGCCTTCATATCCTTAGCCATTTCGGAGTATGTGTCGCAGGTCGCGGTCTTGATCTTAGCATCTCCGAGGATGTAGAGGATGAGGTCAACATAGTGGATACCCCAGTCGATGAGAACTCCGCCGCCCGACTGAGATTTAGTTGTGAAGTCTCCGCCAAGTCCGGGGATAGATCTGAATGATCTAAACGAGCAGTAAACATGGTAAAGCTTTCCGAATTTGCCTTCAGCTACCCATTCGCGAAGCATCTCGACCGATCTGTGATAACGGTTGCAGACACCGATATTGAGTATCTTATTCTGCTTCTTTGCTTCTTCAGCCATTTCGACCGAAAGCTCGTAATTGATCGTTATCGGCTTTTCGCAGAAAACGTGCTTTCCTGCTCTGAGCGCGTCCATAGTGACGGTATAATGTGCATAGTTCGGAGTGAGTACCCAAACTGCATCGACCTCGGGGTCATTCAGCGCGACATGGTAATCGGTGATGACGTTTTCGATCTTCGGATATTTTTCCTTCTTTGCGAGAGCCTTTTCCTCGATGAGGTCGCAGGCGTACTTTATACGTACATTGTCAATGTTGCTGAGTGCAGGAAGATGTGCGCCGTCGGCGATTCTTCCGCAACCGATAATTGCTGCTGTGATCATGATTATTTTCTCCTTTTGACCGATAGATTCGGTACTTTATTTTATTATATCACGATATACGAATAAAGTCAATGCTTTTTCTTTGGGCAAAACATATCATTTTTTTGTATCACACACAAAATTTCTGAAATTTCTCGAAAAAAATCATTTCATTAGTATTGACAAAACCAAAGCTATGAAGTATAATTATTATAAGGAGATAAAAAATGCTTTACGAAAAAACACGCTATATTTTTGATAATACATATATGAACGAGCCGCTCAGATTCGGCGACCTGTACCTGGTACAAATAGGTCGGAGATACTGCGATCCGTCATCTGTAATATCCGCGCATTCACATATAAATTGGTTCGAGCTGACCCTCGTTACAGCCGGAAAAGGCAGAATATACACAAATAACGAAGCTGAGGAAGTTCAGCCGCAGGACATATACCTGTCATTTCCAGGAGACATCCATGAGATACGCGCAAATGACGATTCAAAGCTCGAATACGATTATTTTTCGTTCTTCTGCGCCGACAGCAAATGGCGATCGGAGCTCGAACAGATCGACCGCTCGCCAAAAAACAGATCATTTAAGGATGACAGAATATCCTCGCTGATAAGCCTCGCATTAGCCGAATTTACAGGACAAAAGGAATACTGCACCGATCTACTCGACTGCATATTTCACCAGATAATAATATATCTCATCCGAGATTTCAAGGAAATATCGAAGACGCTTCCAGAGGTGTCGGATGCCAAGATACTCTGCCTTCAGCTCATGAATTACATCGATGCGCATATATATTCCGATGAGACACTTGAATTGGCGGCAAAGGAATTCAATTACAATTACAGCTATCTTTCCTCGCTGTTTAGGAAGACTACAGGAAAAAATCTCTCCGAATATTATCATGAACGAAAGATGGAGACCGCAAAGGTACTGCTGCTCGAAAACCGCAAGAAAATCTATGAGATAGCTCAGATGCTCAACTATTCGAATCAATTTTCATTCAGCAAGGCATTCAAGGCAAGCTTCGGTATATCCCCGAAGCAGATGCAGATCATGGCAAGTGAAAAATGCAGTGACAAAATATCCAATTAAGCGGTAACTTCTCATAAAGATATTGCTCTCTCGATAATAGCGAAAGTATGTTTTTAATTTTACATAAAGTTCACAAAATATTTCCAGAAAGCAAAAAAAAAAAGCAATATTGTTCACATATGTGTGGTATAATTAATTCGACTTTAATTATGGAGGATTAAAATGAAAAGATTCATATCACTATCACTTTTGCTCGCACTAATGCTTTCGCAGATCTCGTGTGGTAGCGGATCGACACAGGGAAATGATACTTCGTCTGCCGATACGACCACACAGCCTGTCGATACCACACCGGCTGAAATATCCGATGATCTCCCCGATGTAAAATTCGGCGGACGGACATTTACGACACTGACCTATGGAAATATGAAAAGCGGCTACATAGCCGATGAAGCCAACGGCGATGTCATAAATGATGCTGTTTACAAGCGCAATCAGACAGTCATGGAAAGATTCGATGTCAAACTCGAAACTATTTATGAGGAAGCTTACGGCGACACCACAAAGCGCATAACAAATACCGTTTTGGCAGGTGACGATGATTTCCAGCTGATCGCTCATCATATCGTAAGTCTCGGTACATTGGTGCTTGACGACCTTATGATGAACTGGTACGATGTTCCGCATATCGACTTTTCGAAGCCCTGGTGGTCTGATTCCACAGTCGAGGATCTGACCTATGATGGAACTGCAATAATTGCCGTCGGTGACTATTCGCTGTCGAGCTTGTCGGCAACATGGGCATACTTCTACGACAAGCAGGCAGCTGAGGACTATCATTTCGAAGACCTTTACGATGTCGTATATGACGGAAAATGGACTATGGATTATGTAAATGATCTGGTCAAGGACATTTATGTCGATCTCAACGGTAACGGAAACCGCGATGAATTCGATTTCTACGGATACACGACGACCGTCCGCTCTGACGTAAACGCAGCATTATGGGCAAGCGGAGGAAAGGTATTTAGAAAAGATAGCGAAGGAAAGCTCAAGCTCGACTATTATAACGACAAGACCGTTTCGATACTCGAAAAGCTTTATCAGCTCTGCTATGAAAATGACGGTGTCTGCATAAAACGCTCGCAATATCCTTCTGACAAAGCCGGCTGGCACGCAGCATATTCTTTCTCAGACAACCTCACTGCCATGATTCCCGGAACACTCGAACTGGCTGTCGAAAACTTCAGAGAAAACAAGCATGAATACGGTATTCTCCCCTTCCCGAAATACGATGAAGACCAGGAAGAATATTACACTATGACCGATGGCTCCTTCGCAGCTCTCGCTATACCGAAGACCGTTACCGACACCGAATTTGTCGGAGTGATCACAGAGGCTCTGAATGCCGAATCGAACAAGATAGTCTTCCCGGCATATTATGAGGTCGCACTCAAGGTCAAGTACGCACATGATGACGAATCTGTCAAGATGCTCGACATGATCGTTGACGGAAGAATATTCGACTTCGGATATGTCTATGATGGCTGGAAGGGTATGTCCTTCTACTATCAGCATATCCTTGCTAAACAGTCCAAAGACCTTGCATCGCACTACGCTCAAAACGGTCCGTCAGCTGAAGAATATTACAACGAAGTCATAGAATACTTCGAAGGACTCACAGAATAAAAACACAAAAATACCTTCCGCGAAATAAACGGAAGGCTTTTTTATTCGGAGATTAAATTAATATCCCAAGCCGGGATGTACTCATAGCGTCTGAGATATAATTTTTTATATCCGAGCGATCTTACATATTCGGGCAGAGAAAAAATATCCTCAGTCCGATGATAAAGTGACACGAGCAGCTTCGGACGGAATCTTTCGATCACATTTCGAGAACCCTCCAACGCCTCACGCTCTGCCCCTTCGACATCGTACTTTATATAATCGAGCCGATCAACAAAAAGCTCATCAAACACCGAATCAAGTCTCCTTGCAGATACTGTTTTCAGCTTTGCTCCGGTCTTTAATCCAACCGTTGTGGAAAGCGTGGAATTTCGATTTCCGCCGGCTGTAAAGCTTAGCTCACAGTCATCATTCCAGGCGGCAGCGTTCACGCAGTCTATACGATATTCGACAGTACCCGAAAATTCCGATAATTTTCTGAAATTCCGCGCATCCGGTTCGAACGCGATCACACGATCCGGCTTTGAATATTTTGCCAGCTCTCGAACAGAATCACCGTTGTATGCGCCGAGATCTGCGGTATATTTTATTTCATCGGCTTTTAAAATATCGTTATATACTTCGTCCGGCTCGACCGTATGCCGCCTTAAATATTCGAGCTTTCCGGTGAGTCTGTACGCGATTATGTCGCAGAAAGTGCGCTTTGATCGAATATCCGAAAGACTTTCGCATACCATAGCAAGCCTGTCAATGTGCTTTTTGAAATATTCGAGCGTAAACAATTCGTTTTTCAGCTCCTCGCAGACGACCGGAACATCTGGTATGAACAGCTCATATTTTGAATCGAGCGAATAGATATTTTCAAGCACCTCCGGGAGCTTCGTGCCGAACGATACAACAATATTGAAATCTGAATATTTCTCACATATCTGTTTAAAAGTCAAGACCGTCTTAGAATGAAAGGACTGTCCCCTTACAAATCCATCAGAATCAAAGAAATCCGCGACTTCGAGACCGAAAAACGAAAGTGCTTCTATGATCTTGTCCGCACCGTTTCCCATACCGTACATCACTATAGGTTTGTCAGATTCCGCAAGCAGCTGCCAAATGTCCTTCGAAATGTCAATATCGTATACGCTTTCAAACAGCTTCATATCTTAAGAAAACGCTTTGCGTTATTATAAAGAATATCCTCGCGCTCTTTTTCGGTGAGTTCGAGCTTCATAAAGCGCGACAGCTCGTCCGCCGGTTCTTTTACAGGATAGTCAGTGCCGTACATAACTCTGTCAGCACCGTATGCGTGTATAAGCTCAACTGCGCGTTCAGGAGTCATAGCCCAAAGTGCGCTGGAGGTATCATACCATACGTTCGGTCTGCCGGCAAGCTCAGCCACTGCTTCATCCCACGCCATATATCCGCCGAGATGTGCCGCAACTACCTCAAGCTTCGGAAAACGGTCGAGCAACTTTGCAAGCTTATTCGGCTCAGAATAGCGGTACTGAGGACGATTGTCGCCCATATGGAGATACAGCGGCATTCTGCCTTCGAGTATCTCGCAAAGCTCAAACATCTTCTTGTCCAAAAGATCGAGACGCTGAATGTCCGGATGAATCTTTACACCTCTGAGACCCAATTTCTCAACTCTGTCGATCTCAGCCGCAAAATTCGGATAGTCCTGGTACATTCCGGCAAAGCCGACCGTTTCAAAACCGTTTTGACGCGATTTTTCGGCAAGAGCGGCGATAGAATCATTTACCTTTTCGACCTGATGCGCATTCGTTGCGACCGAAAAAAGCAAAAATCCGGATACACCGACTTCACGGCTCTCTGCTTCGAGCTGTGCATATGTCCCGTTTCCGTCCACAACGAACTCATAGAAGGCAGCGAGACTTTTTACTGCCTTCTCTGAGATAGCTTCGGGATATGTGTGCGTATGTATATCTATTATTTTATACATTTTAATAAACAAACTCCTGATAGATTGCCCGCATTGCGTTTTCGAAATCCTCTTCCTCGACTCCGACAATGATCGAGATCTCGCTCGATCCCTGGTCGATCATGCGGATATTTATTCCTGCGCCGCTTATAGCCTTGAATACGCGGGCTGCCGTACCCTTAGCCTTGACCATCGCACGTCCGACGACTGCTATAAGTGCGAGACCGTCTTCAATATCTACTGTTTCGGGATTTACCGAACGGCAGATACCGTTGAGAACTCGCTCACGTCTTCCTTCGAGCTCATGTGTATTGACTATAACGCTCATATTGTCTATTCCAGATGGAAGGTGTTCGAAGCACATATCGTTGGATTCAAGCACTTCGAGAACTCTGCGTCCGAAGCCTACCTCACCATTCATCATATCCTTCTCGATCGTAAGAACCGAGAAGCCCTTCTTACCTGCCACACCGGTTATTACATTTCCTGTATCGAATTTATCGCTGTGTGAGAGGATGAGAGTGCCGTGCGCCTCGGGATTGTTGGTATTGCGGATATTTATCGGTATTCCCGCAAATCTCACCGGGAATATGGCATCCTCGTGAAGAACTCCGGCACCCATGTACGAAAGCTCACGAAGCTCTTTGTATGTGACCTCGCTGATGACACGCGGAGAATCGACTATTCTCGGGTCAGCCATCAAAAATCCGTCAACGTCAGTCCAGTTCTCATAAAGATCGCACTCAGCCGCTCTCGCAACTATCGAACCGGTTATATCCGATCCGCCGCGCGAGAAAGTCTTTATCGTGTCATTCGGCATAGAACCGTAGAATCCCGGAATGACCGCATACTCATGCTCCTTAAGCACCGCACCGAGAACAGTATTCGTGCGCTCGGAATCGAGCTGACCGTTTTCCTTGAAAAATATTACCGTTGCGGCATCAATAAAATCGAAGCCGAGATATTTCGCCAAAATCAGACCGTTGAGATATTCTCCGCGGCTCGCCGCATAATCTCGTCCGGCTTTATGTATAAAGGCATTTCTGATACGCTCAAATTCATCTTCGAGAGAATAATCGAGTCCGAGTTCGGAGATTATGCCCTTGTAGCGTGTCTCTATCTCAGAAAAATATTTGTCGAAATCCTCACCCTTTGATGCCATGTCATAGCAGGAATAAAGCATATCAGTGACCTTCGTATCGGTCTTCGAACGCTTTCCGGGTGCAGACGGCACTACATATCTGCGTGAAGCCTCAGCTTTGATTATATTAGCGACCTTCTTAAACTGTGCAGCGTCAGCAAGCGAGCTTCCGCCAAATTTTACTACTTTCAACATTTGATCTATGACCATCCCTTTATAAGTATTGACCGCAAACGCAGGTCTTTAAAATCTGTCTGATAAAGCCTTAAAGGCTTACTATATATTATATGAAAAAAACTCCGCTTTGTCAATAGATTTCTGAGCGGAGTCAAAAAGTTTGTAGCAGATGACAGCCCAAAGCGGTTTTTCGGGCTGTCATAATGTGCATTTTTTCAGCGAATTAATATGTGAAAACTCAGAGGCCGTACTTCTCTATCATATTTCTCGCGATCTTGCAGAGCAGCACGCCTGCATCGAAGGTCAGCGCATTGTCGAAATTCTTGTAATAACTGTCCGCTTCATAGACGAAATCACCCTTGTAGCCGACATCCTTAAGTCCATTACAGAAGCTCTCCCAATCAATATTTCCGTATCCGGGAGCTGTGTGATCATCGTTTATTCCATAGTTATCATGGATATGAAGTGCTTCAAGGCGCGAACCGAGAGTTCTAACCATATCTCCGACCGGCTTGTCACCGGCAAGATTTGAATGTCCGACATCAAGGCAGGCTACGAATCTATCTCCGTTCTTGCAGAGTGAATTCATCGTATCAACATAATCAGCCATTTCAACACTCGATGAGCAGACAGTGGGACAGATACATTTCTTTTCGGGATCGTAATTGAACATATTTTCGACAGCGATCCTTATGCCGTATTCATCGAGATAAGGAATCAGACGCGAATAAAGCTCAACTGCCGCAATCTTGTTCTCAGCCGCCTTCGAGCCGTAACGATTCTCACGGAGGATAGGAGGATGAACTACCGCATGCTTTGCTCCCAATACAGAGGATATTAACAACGCCTTTCGCTCGGCTTCGAAGATGATCGGGTCACGCTCGGGATTCCAAGTAAAGCTCGGGAAAGGAGTGTGAGTCTGATATACATAGAGTCCGCAGTTTTCGATATGCTTTCTCAGCTTTGTGTATTTTTCGCGAAGCTCATCATCGGGAAGTGTCAAAACTCCGCTGTCCACGGGATAGAACATACTATAGTCTATAGAATCGAAGCCTGCCTTTGCAAGCAGCTCTATTCCCTTTTCGAGGCCGTACACCTTCTCAAATTTGTCAGTCTGTGTACAAACGTTCATAATAATTACCTTACGTTTTCAAACGATATTTGAAATCGCGTGAAAACGCTTCCTTTCCGCACATTTCAGCGCATATTTAAATAAAATCATTTAATTCCGAGATATTCGCAGTATTCTTCGAGACAAAGCCCCATATCATACATTTTCTGCGCATGGTAGCGTCCGACATAACGATAGTGCCACGGTTCGTATGAAATTCCGGTAATCTCGGTCTTGTCTTCGGGATAACGGAGAATAAATCCGAACTTCCAGCTGTTTTCCTTGAGCCACTTGAACTGCTCGGTCTCGCCGAACGAAATATCAGCTCCGGTCGGAATATTGTGCATATCAAGGCAGAGTCCGCTCTGATGCTCACTTGCACCGGCAGGATTGACTATAGAAGCCGCCTTTGCGTAGGCTTCATCTCCGAGATATGAATATATCTGGAGCTGCTGATTGAAAAGCGTCTGCTGATACGAATAGCTGCGATATGCGCTCGTTACCGTAACATCTGTATAGCCCGCCGATTCCATCTCGATAAACAGTGCTTCAAGTGCCTTAGCCGCATACAATCTGAGCTGAACCTTTGCGCGGTCGCTTCGGGTATTTTCGACTTCGGCAAGATCCTGTGGGAGATAGGTCGAATCGAGCGGATGATCGACATTTACGAGCATAAGGTATTCCTTCGTATTTCCCGGATTCATGTATTCTTCATATGCCGTAAGATTGTTTACGAAATTCATCTCAGGAGTTTTTACAAATGCCTTTGCATCCTCCTCGTTTATGCCGTCCATCGGCGCAGGAGATGCAAGCAGGAAGTAGAGCGTGTCATATATCGGCTCTTCGCCTTTGGGAAGCTTTCCGTCCTTATCGAGTTCATTCAAAAGCTTTCGCTCGACAGTTACATTATGAGACTTTTCATCGATCTCTACATCAAGTCCCTTAAAATACGCGCTCACAAAATCAACCGGGACATAAAGCTTGTCGTTTTTATAATAGCTGTCAGCCGAGAGTCTGGTCTCGACCGAATTTACATATACCTCGCGTGTTCCGACAACGAATCTGACCGTTTCGGCTTCATCACCCTTTATTACAAATTTCATATCTTCCACCGAGCCGGTAAGCGCGAGATCGCAAAGCTCTGCCACATCGGTAAAGCTTATATACACCTTTCCGTTTCTGACCGCATCCGAATATCTGAGCGAATATTTTTCATCGCCGATCTTGTAGGAATATCCCGAAGCATCAGCCGAATCCTGCTTTGTCAGATTCAAGAAGAACAATCCGACAACAACTCCGCTCATAACAGCAAAGACAACCAAAAAAAGCAGAAATCTTGCAAAGAATACCTTGATAGCAGCCTTGCGGTTTTGCTTTTGCTTATATCTTTCACGCTGACGGTATGCACGGTTTATCTCGATCTGCTCCGGAGTCAGCTTTATTTTGGGGTTCGTAGTCTGCCTTTTCGGAGTAGGTCTGCCGCGTCTCTGCGGATTTTGCGTATTCTGCCTTGGCATACTGCGGTTTGGAGCAGCTTGACGCTGACCGCCGCTTTGACGGTTCTGCGGAGCATTCCGCTGTGCGCCGTATGCCGCATTTTGAGCAGAGCGCACATTATATTGATTATTTTGCTGATTTTGATAGCTGCCGCCCTGATTTTGGCGGTTGTTATTCATAATATCATTTCCAATCTTTTTACATTATTATCGCCGCGCTCTTATAAAGCAACGCGGCAATGCGTTATCATCTCATTCACTCATTATGATGCCGTTTTCCCAGAGGTCATACGGGCAGACAGGCACATCATAGACTGTGAGCTTTACATGGAGTCCTGCCGTTGCGGTAAATCCGGTCGAACCGACATATCCTATCGTATCGCCCTTGACCACAGAATCACCAGCGTTTACATCAAGTGAGCTCATATTGTAATACCAGCTCTTAAGACCGAGACCATGATCTATTATAACAGTATATCCGCTGTATTCGAGGTATCCGGCATATACTACGTTTCCGTTATTTACCGCAAGCACCGGTTCTCCCGAAATAGCTACATAATCAACGCCGTCATTTCTATAGGTCTCACCTGTAGCGGTTATCGTGACATTACGTCCGTAACCGCGCTTTAAGAATGCAGCCGAACCCTTTGCCAGCTTAGCAGCATCGAGTCCTTCGAGGAATGCGCCCTCCCAAAGCGGAACTTCTGCAGTTTCCTTAATAAGCGGATCGGTAGCATCTGCAAATGCCTGAAGGGTAGCATCGCTTCTGGTCTGATACAATACCGCAGGGCTTATATCGAGCGAGCTTTGACCGAATTTTTTCTCAGCTACATCGAGTATCATCTCCTGAGTAACTTCACCGTATGAGAACCAGAGCTTGACCTCGGAATTGCCCTGAACATCCCAATTTATCGGCAAAAGTGCGCGTGCAACATCACCGTCAGTGAAGAATGTGGGTGTGAAATTAAGCTCGGGCTCGCTCTTAAAGGTTATGGCAGACGGATCGTCCACGTTCTTCGCAGTGATGACCACAAATTCACCGGGATCTACATTCGTCTCACCCATATAGAATACTGCCGGAAGGAGTATCTTAGCCTGGAATTTATAGGTCGCTTCACCGTAGCAGGAGCGATCCTCGGACTGATACCACTTTGCATTAACAGTTACATTTATATTCTTGCCTTCGAGAGAAGCATTTGCGATATTGGCATAGAGATCGTTGTAGACAACATTTCCGTCATCGAGTATCTCGACTGTGAGAAAATCAGGCTCTATATCAAAATTCAGAGCAAATGCACCCTTCATCTTATATATCCGCTCGGTCGGATTTTCGGTCTTGATGTCATCAAGCTCGATAAAATCTCCGCCGTATGCCTGGTATGCCCAATCAGCACTCTGCGGAAGCACATTTTCACCCGAAATAGTCATAGTCGGGAATGTGGTAGTGTCATAAAGACAACGCGCATAGCTTGTGGAAAGAAATTCCGCCGCATCCTTTTCTGATATGTGGAACGCCTTTCCGGAGCTGTCAACATAATATGCCTCACCCGGATTTTCTGTAAAGTAATAGCGGTAGACCGAAACACGGTCATAGCTGTAATACTTAAATTCGAAATGATCAACTCCGACAAGCGGCTCGGGCAGTGAACTCTGCTCCATAGCTCCCTCGTTTAATTTTATAAACCGCTCTATGTCGGCTTTCGCATCGGCATCATCTGCTGACAATGTGTATACATTACCGGCAACATCGGCGATCTCAAGTGTTGAGACACTTCCGGCATCTACCGGCGCATTCTGTGCTATCACATAATTTGCTATCGCGATATATGACGGCACGAACAATGCCGCTGTGCAAAGCGCGGTAGCAAGTATAGATTTTACGTTCATTTGCTTATCCTTTCAAAAGAATTTTGTCAATATACAGACTCTACTTCTATTATACAATATTTTTCTCAATAGGTCAAGCATTTCGGCGCAAATTTTCGCAAATATTTTGAAAAAATTTGACCGGAGCGGTAAATATCCTCTCCGGTCGAAATATTATCTTGAAAAATTAAAATTATTTCAAAAGCTCAATGATACGCTCAGCGGCTTCCTTTGTGCGTTCGCGATCTCCGAATGCGGTCAAGCGGAAATAGCCCTCGCCCATTTCACCAAATCCCGCACCGGGAGTTCCGACGACATTCGCCTTGGTAAGAAGGAGATCGAAAAATTCCCACGAGCCCATGCCGTTCGGGCAACGAAGCCATATGTACGGAGAATTTACGCCGCCGGTATACCATATTCCGAGCTTGTCGAGCGCATCGGTGATAGTTTTAGCATTCTGCTTATAATAGCTGATATTCTCGCGAACCTGCTTAAGACCATCGGGCGTGAAAACAGCGGCAGCAGCACGCTGTACGGGATAGGATACACCATTGAATTTCGTAGTCTGTCTGCGAAGCCAAAGCTTAGAGAGCTTAACACCATCAAATTCAAGCTCATTCGGGACGATAGTCCAGCCGCAGCGAGTTCCGGTGAAGCCTGCAATCTTGGAGAAAGAAGCAAATTCTATCGCGCATTCACGTGCGCCCTCGATCTCATATATCGAGCGAACAAGCTCCTTGGAAGCCACGAATGCTTCGTATGCTGCGTCATAGAGTATTACCGAATTATTCTCGCGTGCAAAATCGACCCACTTTTTGAGTCCTTCGTGATCATAAGCAGCACCGGTAGGGTTATTCGGGGAGCAGATATAGATTATATCAGCCTTGAGCGATTCGTTAGGAGTCGGAAGAAAACCGTTTTCGGAATTTCCCGAAACATACTTGATCTCGCGTCCGTCCATTATGTTGGTGTCAACATAGACCGGGTATACCGGGTCGGGAACGAGTACAGAATTCTCCTTGTCAAAAATATCAAGGATATTTCCGAGATCGCTCTTAGCACCGTCCGAAATGAATATTTCGGAGGAATCAAGCGCTACGCCGTCCTCAGCCTTATAATAATCGCGGATAGCGTCACGGAGGAAATCATAGCCCTGCTCCGGACCATAGCCGCGGAAGGTATCCTTGCTGCCCATCTCGGCTACAGCCGAATTGAAAGCATTTACGACAGCTTCGCAGAGCGGAAGCGTAACATCGCCGATGCCGAGACGGATTATATCGGCATTGGGATTCGAAGCCTTGTATGCGGCAGTCTTCTTGGCGATGTCCGAGAAGAGATAGCTCTCCTTCAGATTGAGGTAATTTCTGTTGATTTTCATGAAATTTTGCTCCTTTAAAACAATGATGATATATTATACCATATTTGAGCTGAATTTTCAATGGATAAAATTTTAATTTAGTTAAAATTCGAAGCTCAGCTGCTCAGAGCCACTTTCTTTTATAAAGCTCCTTTGCACCGCTTTTTTGACAATATCGGTATCCTTTATATGCCCCAGAAGGAGCGAAGAATCGGGATCATGGTACTTGAAATTATCAAAAGCACGCTTTGGATTTTTGTTCGCATAGCAATATTTGCAGCCGTTAAGGCAGGTATCGTAATCGCCTATTCCGCGAGTTTCGACACATTTACAACCGATACGCGAGCCTGTATGCTTTATATCGCGAAATTTTACGCCGTTCGCCCTTCCGATAATATCGAGTGTCATGCACCCGGATTCATGTATACCGTATTTTGAAAAATCCTGTTCGGTGGCACAGGTCTGAAGATAAAGTCCATGATTTTTCGCGATATTCCCCATAGCCTCGGCAAGCTCAGTCTTATATTCGGGTGTCAGTGGGATTATTTCCGGCATATTGTATTCGAGCTTTTTGTACATTTCAACAAAGCTGAATATACATCTGTCAACATACGGCGTTATCCTACTTGCCATATATTCGAAGGTTTCGATACGCCGAGAGACCGTATATTTTTCTGTCAACAGCACCGGATCATACCGCCATGCTATGCGTTCCTTGCCAACCGCAGCAGATAGCCTTTTTAATGTGTCGATACTTTCATCTATTCCAGGGACTCCCGGTTCTACATCCTTTCCGTATGCGGTTATCGTATAATGAAAATATGTATTGAAACGGTCGGTGATCTTTTTTATGTGAGAAAGTATTGGTTCATAATTTTTCGAGCAGAAGACAACGCAATCGACCTTTTCGGGTGAAAGCTCATACACTGTGACATTATTCGGAAAAAGCGGATTCCGCGACATCACGATTCCCTCTTTAAAGCGATTCAACAGCCATTTCGTAAAATACTGCACAGTATCTGTCCTCGCTCTGGTATTTATTATCATAAGCTAATACACCTTTCGAGAAATACGTATTTTTTTGAAGTTATACGATCAAACCGTTTAGTTCGGTCTTTTCGTGATCGTCCAACAGCGAGATCTCCAACTTTTTTAAAAGAAAATCGACCGCTCCGCTAGAGTACCTTTCGATTTTTTGTACTTTTGTAAATTTAAGACAAAAAAGCTCGGTAAAACCGAGCCTTGGAGCTGCTAATCAGAGTCGAACTGATGACCTCATCCTTACCAAGGATGCGC
>CAZRVL010000032.1:0-21386 GCA_964603455.1 uncultured Lachnospiraceae bacterium | reverse complement strand
TATGCGTACTGCTCGTTTCCGATCGGAAGGACAGCGACCTGTGTGGGCGAGAGCCACATTGGGAATGCACCTGCATACTTTTCGATCATGTAGGCAAGCGTGCGCTCGAAGCAACCGAGAGAGGTTCTGTGGATGATATACGGAGTCTTCTTCTGACCGTCCGCATCAACATATTCCATACCGAACTGCTTTGCGAGCATGAGGTCGATCTGAATCGTGCAGAGAGTGTCCTCCTTGCCGTAGACATTCTTATACTGAACATCGAGCTTCGGTCCGTAGAATGCCGCCTCGTCGATACCGATAGAATAATCGACATTGAGGTCATCAAGTATCTTAGCCATGAGGGTCTGAGACTCATCCCACTGCTCGGGAGTACCCTCGTACTTGTTCTTCGGATTTGCCGGATCCCACTGCGAGAATCTGAAGGTGCAGTCCTCGAGAAGACCAACAGTTCCGAGGAAGTACTGGATCAGTTCGAGACAGCCCTTGAACTCCTCTTCGAGCTGTTCAGGACGGAGAACGATGTGTCCCTCGGAGATCGTGAACTGGCGGACACGGATAAGACCGTGCATTTCGCCGCTGTCCTCGTTTCTGAAAAGAGTCGAGGTCTCACCCAGACGCATCGGAAGATCACGATAGGAACGCTGACGGTTGAGGAATACCTGATACTGGAATGGGCAGGTCATCGGACGCATTGCGAAGCATTCCTTGGTCTCATCGTTCGGATCGCCGATAACGAACATACCGTCGAGATAGTGATCCCAGTGTCCGGAGATCTTGTAAAGCTCGCGCTTTGCCATGAGCGGAGTCTTGGTGAGCAGATAGCCATGAGCCTGCTCATAGTCCTCGACCCATCTCTGAAGGAGCTGAACGACTCTCGCACCCTTCGGGAGAAGGACAGGAAGACCCTGACCGATAACGTCCACGGTCGTGAAGTATTCAAGATCACGTCCGAGCTTATTGTGGTCGCGCTTCTTTGCCTCTTCCATCTGAGCCAGATGCTCCTTGAGCATATCCTTCGCCGGGAAAGCTATTCCGTAAACTCTCTGGAGCTGTTTGTTTGCCTGATCGCCCTTCCAATATGCACCTGTACATTGGAGGAGCTTGACTGCCTTGACCGCACCGGTGGAATGGAGATGCGGACCTGCGCAAAGGTCGGTAAATTCGCCCTGCTTGTAGAAGGAGATCTCCGCGCCTTCGGGAAGTTCTTCAATGAGCTGAACCTTATACGGTTCATTTCTCTCGTTCATGAATTTAACGGCTTCATCACGGTTAAGAGTGAAGCGTTCGATGAGAAGATTTTCCTTGACGATCTTCTGCATCTCGCCCTCAATAGTCTTGAGGATGTCGGGAGTAAATGCAACATCGCTATCGATGTCATAGTAGAAGCCGCTGTCGATAGCCGGACCGATTGTCAGCTTTGCCTCGGGATAGAGACGCTTGACAGCCTGAGCGAGAATGTGCGAAGCGGTATGCCAGAAAACGTGCTTGCCCTCATTGTCTGCAAATGTATGAAGCTTGACTTCGGCATCCGCGCTTATCTCATAGGAAAGCTCACGCAGCTCACCATTCACACTTGCCGCCAAGGTAGAACGATCTACGAGCTCAGCAGATTTTGCAGCCTCATACACGGTTATCGGCGAATCAAATTCAGCCTCTGCCGCACCAATAAATTTGATCTTGAACATGATAGTTCCTTTCTCTGCCCTCAGAGGACAAAAAACCCCGAGGGCATAATAAAATAAAATTATTATGACCCTCGGGGTGAGATATATTCCCACGGTTCCACCCGAATTTTTCACTCATTCGGAAGCAATAACTCCCCATCCGTATAACGTCGGAATACGGCGCACCATTTCCTGCGCGCGGCAAAAATAAAACGAACGGCGGTTTTGATGACCCGAAATACATCCGAATCTGCTCACAGCAACTGCAAATCCTCTCTGAAGGTGGTTCTTATCGGGCACATTCCGTTCTGCCTTTGATAATATTATACACCTTGTGAAAAAAATTGTCAAGAGGATTTTAAAAATTTACAGAAAGTTCAAATGCAAATTCAAGCAAAAAACTTGTTCAGCAACGCAGACGCGACAAGCAATAATCTGTAATGGAGCGGATAGTATACATAGAAGAAAGCTTTGTGTTCTTTTCCACGCTCACCGTTATATAGAAGCATGAACGGAAGAGCAAATATCATGTAGTGTTGAGTCCCAATACCGAAAAATCCGCTGAACATACTGATATTAAATCTCGCTGTCAAATAACACAGTGCGCAAAAAACGACAAATACAGCGCATTTTTTATACTTTGTCTTTGCAAAATACAGGCACACTCCCATTATTACAAAAAATATCGAATATTCGACCATAAGCGGAGACGGAAACAGAGTTTCCAAGACAGTATCAAATACAGCAATCGCGGTGAATCTATCATTTGCCAAGGAAAATATTGGAGAGCGTATAGTCGAATAAAGTATAACATATATTACCGTTGGCAAAAAGGTTACAACGAGCAGTCCGATATTCTGAAACACTTTTCGAATATCACGTTCACTTATCGAATTTATAAGAGCCTCGATGATGTAAATATATATGACCGTAAAAAGGTATGTGAAAAATATATTGTGGTCGGTCGTGCGTGTGACTCGCGCTTTCGGCTATGAGAAATAAAAAAAGCGGCGCGGCTATGCGCCCGAGATGCCAACCGATGTTTGAAAACCGATATAATTCAAAAGCTGTTACAGTCTTCAAAGTACGTTGTATATGGTCAAGAGTCATGAATATCACAGCAATTATTTTCAGCTAATATGAACTCAGTCCCTTTTTTAAAGTCATTAAATAATTCCTTTCGAAATAACCATGAGAGATTTTCTCCCATGGTTGTCAATTTGATTACGGATGTGAAATCGTTCCTTCGATATCGGCATAGATACCGTCATCGGCTTTGGTTATTACAATGTAGTAACAGATGTTTAGCAACAAATTGCAATCGTCCTAATCGTATGTTTCGAAACCACTTATATTATACAATATATTACTCATTTTGTCAAGCATTTCCGCGGCAAAAGTCAAATTTCGGCGTTGCATACAATAATCTGCAGGAAATTTTGTGTAATATCGCCAAACATATTTATCTTACCGAATGATAGATTCGGGAAACTTTGCTTTCGATGATAAATATACTTCGCGCTATCTGCTACAGACTTAAATACAAAATCTGCTTTAATATTTGTACATATTCGCAAACGGTGTTTTTTCTCCAAAATTGCAGACCGTATCTCTGTATTCGCTCGGTGTACAGCCAACATACTTTTTGAATACCTTCGAAAATACCGATGGATCTGTGTAACCGCAATCCTCGGCTATCTCGCCTATCGACATCTCGCTGCCGGCTAAAAGATTCAGCGCGTGCCGTACCCTGCAATCCCTGACATATTTCGATGGCGAAATATTACGGCATTCGCGGAAAAGCTTTCTCAGATATATCTCGCTGACACCGGCAGCTTTAGCCAGCATCTCGGTGCTGAAATTCGGATCGCAGTAATTGCGTGCGGCAAAATCCATAGCTCTCTTTAACGGCGGCGGCATGGAGTATTCGGTCGATTTCTCCATAAGCTCTGTCAGCATACGGTATATACCGCCTATCGTCGCAAGTCTCTCAAACGGTTCAGTAACTCGCAAACGTTCAAGCTCACTCTGTATCTTCAGAAGACCTGAAAGGTCTGATATTTGTATACTTTTAAAGTTGGTCGGGAAATGCTCCGCACCGAAATTCAGAACCGTGAATCTTCCGGTCTCGATACAGTCGAGCATATATGTTTCGCCCTTAGGAATAAATACCGCGTGTGATGTATCCGAAAGATATTCCCCGGAAGAATGACGGTAAATTATCTTTCCTTCTATCGCCAGAGTTATCCCGCAAGAAGGACGATCATACATATTCATCGTACTTCCGGCAAGATGTGTGCAGGTGAATATCTGAGCGACTTCTGTCACTGTAATGTCATTAAAGCTGAATACTCCCATATCGGATTTCCTTTCCTTTAAACTTCTTACAATAATAATGATACCACAAATTTTAAATAAATGCAATAGCCAAACGATAAAAAAGTATCGTTTTTGACAAATACTATCGCTATTGCCATTGATTTTTTCGGATATTTGGAGTAAAATATTATTACTATCTACTTACAGAAAGGAATCAATCATGCAGCTTCCGAAAGTTCCATTATTGACTTATATGCTTCAAGGTGTAGCCGCCGAAAAAATGTTAACCGACACAAGTCAGGCTGTCCAAAACGGCGCAGATGCCATAGGACTTCAGCTTGAAATCATCGATCCACAGCTTGTAAATCCTTCATTTATAGATGATGTTGTCAAAGCGGCTGAAGGCAGACCTCTGTATGTCACAAATTACCGCCGCGGAAACCATTCTCCTCAAAAAAGCGATGATATTCTCGCACAAGAGCTTCTCGAAGCACTCGATCACGGTGCTTTGATAATCGATGTTCCCGGAAATATGTTTGCACACTCGGGTATCGAGATAAATTACGAGCCGAAGGTCATTAAAAAACAGCGCGAATTTATAGATGAGATACATAAACGCGGAGGTATCGCACTCATGTCCTCACATATGTTCAAATTTATGAAACGCGATGAAGTATATGAGCTTGCAAAGACACATGAAAACCGCAGTGCGGATATTTCAAAGATCGTCACAAATGCAAATACCGCTGACGAATTGACCGAAAATCTGATAATCTCAGCAGAATTAAAAAACAAGATAGGAATTCCGTATTTGTTTCTCTGCAACGGAAAATTCTGCGCACGTCACAGAATGCTGACAACAGCATTGGGTTCTTGCATGATGCTCTGCTCTACCGACAAAATTCCAGAACATACTCAGCCGAATCTATCGTTCGGAAAGGATATGCTTGAGCTTATCGAAAAACACAGAAAAAACTTGAACGAAATATAAACAGAAAGCGAGATATGCTACAAATGCACACACACACACACGTAACAGAGGTATACTTATGAACAAACGGTTAATATCAATAATGCTTCTTTCGGCGATTGCAGCAGCGAGCCTGTCCTGCGGAAATGAAGTGATCGAAACAGATGAAACGACCATCGCAAAAGATGATACAAGCACAGAGGCAACGACAGAGGATATATATTCGATCCTTAAAAATCAGGATTTTGATTCAGCAGAAATAAGGATACTCGGATACGGTGCGTCAAATTCATATAACGATGCCGACTCCTTCAGTGCGGAACAGACCGGTGAAGTTATCGATGACGCTATATATCAGCGCAACATAGATACCGAACAACTGCTGAACGTCAAGCTCACATATGATGCCTCACTTGCCGAACGCGATTCACAGAGCCGATTCACGAATGGAGTATTAGCCGGCGATCAAAACTGCGACATATTCATACATAAATCCGGATATTTCGGTGCGTTCTTTACTGCCGGAGTCATACTTCCGTGGGATGGTGTTGAAGGACTGAATACAGATCAGCCATGGTATGTCAAATCGGCAAACGAAACAATAAAAATAGGAAATAAACAATATGCGTTGTTCGGTGATCTATCAAAGACAAACATCACGATGTGCTGGACTACAGCATTCAACAAACGTCTGATAGCCGAATACAATCTCGAAAGTCCGTATGAAATAGTCAAGCGCGGTGAGTGGACGATGGACAAGCTCATGAACATGACCAAGGACATATGGTCGGATCTCAACGGAAACGGAAAAGCGGATGAAAGCGATGTATATGGCTACTACACCGACAGCTTCGCCACACTCGATTCATTCATGGTAACACACGGACTTCACGCCACGACTAAGGACAGCGACGGATTTCCAATAACCGATTTCTACAGTGAGCGTCTCGTAAAGTCATTCGAGAAGATATATCAGCTGTATTGGGAAAATACAGGAACATATGTAGATACAGCCGAGCCGTATACATATGTCATCGATTTTGCGGAAGGACGTGCAGTATTCTCTCCTATACTGCTTGACTACTATATAGGTCAGGATCTCAGATCGATGAACGATGACTATGGAATACTTCCTCAACCAAAGCTCGATGATGAACAGGAAAATTACAGCACCTTCCTTTTGGGACGCACCGGCATAGCCATGCTTCCCGCCGATATATCCGATGAAAAGCTGAGCATGATCGGATATGTGCTCGATGCGCTGAACGCCTACAGCTACAAGATGCTGCGTCCGGCAATATACACCACTTCTCTCACATCTAAAGGTGTTAGAGATGAACAGTCGCTCGAAATGCTCGATCTTATCATGGAAAGCCGTTTATATGATTTTTCGGGATTCACCGAGATCGGCGGAAGCTATCCGTTTACCCCGGCGTTGACATATCGCAATCTCCTTGCCAAAAAGGATGTCAACATAACCTCATATTATGAGTCGAACAGATCAAAGGCTGAAAATTATTTCGAAGCTTACAAAGATATGATCGATTGAACCGAAAGCCGTTTTTTCCAGCTTATAAACCCATAAATATCATTTGCCAGAAATGCGGCAAAGCAGCTGACCATTGCAATGCTTGAAGGGTCTTCAAATGCCGCCGCAGTCCACAGAATTATCAGCACTATATCGTTCGCAGCATATCCCAGTGCATAATACGGACTTCTGCACCATGTGAGATATGATGCAATAAAGCTCGTTGCGACAGATATAGTGCTGACCGTTATGTTAGCGGTATTGAGCCATTCAAGTATAAAATAGAATGCTCCTGTAACAACAGCAGTGAAAAATATTCCGAGCAGTATGCGCTTTTTTGTTAGTCTCGCCGCCAAGACTTCGGATGCTCCTTTATCGGAAGGATGCTTGAGCCAGGTAAATATAGCCATTACAGCCATAGGCGCAGTCATTCCAAGATAAGTTATCATCTCACCGTAATATCTGAAGCCAAGAGATATAACACCGTAAAATATACTGAATACGACCGTAAGCCCCTGTCCAACAACATTTCCCTTCGCAATAAAAATCAGCGAAGTCACACCTATCAGTGATGCTGCCATCGACAATAAATCGACACCGCCGCCGAATATTCCGGTCAATAACGCTGACAGCGTTATAATTCCGACAGATGACAGCCAGAGGACAAGCTCAAAGCCGGTAAGCGTTTTAAATAATTTTTTCACCATAATTTTTTCCAAGTTCTTTCGTACATGATAAGTATCACGTCAAAAGTTTCCTTTCTGCTCATTCAGAGCTTTTTTTATTTTGGCAGTCTCACGTTAAACTATATCGAGAGCCTGCCGAATTTCAAAAAATAAAGCATCTGCATGATACATCTTCCGGGGGTTGAAGCCTTCAACCCTTTGACCTAATGATGTATCCGCAGATGCTTTCGCATATGCACTGCCCGGTGGCAGTATTATTTTTGTGAGAATATTATATCATAATATCGGGTCTTTGTCAAGTGGATTTTGAAATTATTTTTCCGCATTCGTCTCCGAGACCGGTGTTCCGATATATTCTATCGTTGTATACGGCGAAAATTCACGGTTATTCATATCTGCAAATCCACTTACGGAAAATCTGATAGATTCATACTCTGCCTCGGTCATGTCCCACTTGCCGTAATACTTTATCCGCACAAGAACTGTTATTTCCGGGCGCGGTGTGAGAGCTTTTGAACTTCCATTCGTCTTCCACTCGCGTGGATCACTGCGCCACCCCTCGATGATCACGTGTGATGTATATACTTTTCTCGTGCGATCTGCAAATTTCTCAGGTACATTATAATATTGATCGCCCAAACGCTCGGTAATTATATAGTTATACTTTCGCATATCCTCGCTTATATCGGCAGAATCGATATTCACTTCAAGTCCGTTGATACCGTTGACCGGCACAGAAAATGTTATCGCGCCCTCTCCCCATGCACCTTCTTTAATGTCAACACTCTCAGGATCTGCCGACAATGTGTACAGCAGTTCATCGGTTTTCAGCCCTCTTTGAACCTCGCTACTCAATATATAGCTGTTTTCACAGTCTATCGAATATTTTACATTTATGAACTTTGCATATTTTACGGTTATGATCGGATTTATATAGGTCGGATCATCGGTCGATACTTCTAACACATGATCGAAGCCATACGGTGTTTCGCGTGTATCATAACATCTGAGACGACCGGTCTCATATTCTGTTCCGATATCGAGCTGTGATGCACGCCGAGTTTGATTTGTACCGCGCAGTCCCACATCAGCCATTTCCCACGTGTTTATAAACGAATATACACCTATCCTATTAACCTTTTCGGCAGCCTTCTGCCTTGCAAGAAGTTCAAGCCGCTCCTGCTCATGCTTCCAATCGAGCGCAGATGAGGCAAAAACATACACGACTATAACGCAAAATGCCAAAAGTGCCAAAAGAACCGCTTTCCAAAATTCCATTATCGAAGCTCGAATATTGTCATTATCGTTCATAATGTTCCTCCTAAGATATAATTTACTCTACTATTATAATAACACATTATTCGCTATTTGTCAAGCGTATATCAAAAAATTCACAAAAAAATTTTGACAGCCTCGTCTATTATGAGCATTAATATAAATATCCTCCGTACAAATTGGTGTATACGGAGGATGCAGTATTATATTTTATAAAATATCCGAATCAAATTCGAGCTTTATCACCATAGTCTCATTTGAAAACTCATCGGCAGGAATATCAAATATGTGCAGTGTCGGAGGACGCATCGTATGCGAAGAAATATCTATGTCCTCAGGGCGCGTGACAACATCAAATTTCAGCCCTCGCCCATCATTTAAAAGCGTGACTGATTTCGGAAGCTTGTCTATCGGTTTAAGCGTTAATCCACAGCTGTTGAGACCATTCGGGATATGAACATATATATGGTTTTCTTTTCTCGATGTCAGAATATTTTTATCGCTCAATATCAGACAAGGCTCGGCATCAAATGCTTCCTTTACGCTGTTGTACCATTTTCCGACACCATTCAATATTTCTCTTGCGCGTTCAGGAACAGTACCGTCCGGCTTCGGTCCGATATTAAGAAGATAGCTTCCATTCCTCTGACATATTCTGTCTATGCTTGAGGTGAGAAAACGCTTTGTAAAATAATCTTCATCACTGCAATATCCCCAGCTCTGCTGTCCGACCGATTGGCAAGCCTCAGTATACCTATCAAAGCTTTCACCGTCAGGTATCATACGCTCCGGCGTGGAATAATCACCCTTATCTCCCCATCCACGGTCATTTATGAGGATATTCGGTCTGAGTGAACGAATGTATTCATTCATAGAGCTATCTGGTATATTTGTCGGAATATCCCAGAAGAAGCTGTATATATCACCATAGTTCGTTAAAAGCTCGAATATCTGTGCCTTTTGATATTCCTTTAAACGTTCTATGTCCTCAACATCTCCGAGCTCCTTGATTTGATGCGAGCTGTGTGAATTATATCCATATTTATAGTTCCAATCGGGATTTGAATAATATAGAGAAAGCTTTATTCCGCCGCGCTCACAAGCTTCTGCAAGCTCTTTTAAAATATCCTTTCCATATGGTGTGTTCATTATATTGAAATCTGTAGTTTGGGTGTCGAACATACAGAAGCCGTCATGATGCTTTGCGGTAAAGCAGATATATTCCATCCCGTTATTTTTTGCAAGCACGACTAAATCATCCGGATCGAATTTTATCGGATCAAAGCGGTACATCAGCTCACGATATTCATCGCGTGGGATAGAAAGTCTGCCCCTGACCTGTTCATGGTAACCTGTGAGCGAATATATTCCCCAATGTACAAACATTCCGAATCTGTGCGGCATTCTCATAAAATATACCTCCAAAAATATGAACTGCTATTAGTATAACATATTTTTGATCGAATGTAAATGAAAAATCCGTGATTATCTATGTACTTTTCGATAATAAAAAGCGATCGAAATATTCCGATCACTTTTTATTTAGTATTTACGCTGCCTTAACTTTTGCAGTTTTGTTTTCTAATATCTGCCAGATCACGACAACAGCTATCAGCACGATTCCGATAACATCTGTCAAGGTATTTGGGTCGATAAGCAGAAGTCCGCCTGCGGCAGACAAAATACGCTGCAATGGATTTATACGCTTGATCATATATCCCTCAAGACCTGCCGAAACTCCGAATACACCTACAAGCGATGTCACAACGATCAAAATGACCTGTACCGGGTTGTCAACATTTTCAAACAGCATTACCGGATTCAAAGCAAAAGCATATGGAACTATGAAGGCGGCAATAGCCAATTTTGTTGAAGTCAAAGCTGTCTTCATCGGATTTGACTGTGCAATAGCCGCTCCGGCATATGCCGCCAATGCGACAGGCGGTGTGAGATCGGCAACTATTCCGAAATAGAATACGAAGAAGTGGGCTGCTATCTGGGGAACACCCATACGCATAAGTATCGGCGCACAGGTCGCCGCCATTATGCAGTAATTCGCAGTTGTCGGAACTCCCATTCCGAGTATGATGCAGCAGATCATCGTCAAAAAGAGCGCGATTATTACTTTATCACCCGAGATAGCAACGATACCATTGATTATGACGTTTGCGAGTCCGGTCATTGTTATCGTTCCGGCGATTATCCCCGCGATTCCGCAGGCAGCCGCTACTGAAATAGTTCCCTGTCCACCGGCTGCAAGTGCTTCAAGAATGCGCTTCGGAGTGATACGATTTTCCTTGTTGAACAAGCTTACGACTATCGCCGCAACTATTGCTATAGCGGCAGCGGTCTGTATGGTTTTTGAATTTGAGCTTACCAAGCCGATGAGGATGATGAGCGGAAGAATGAGATATGCCTTCTTTATGAGCTGACTGAATTTCGGCAGTTCTTCACGCGGTATACCGCGAAGTCCAAGCTTTTTAGCTTCGAGGTGGACTGTTATGAATATTCCGGCAAAATACAGTATCGCAGGAAGTATTGCTTTAACGATTATAGATGAATACGGCAAACCGACATAATCCGCCATGAGGAATGCAGCAGCACCCATTATAGGCGGCATTATCTGTCCGCCTGTCGAAGCCGCAGCCTCTGTTGCCGCCGCAAATTCAGGCTTATATCCGGTCTTTTTCATCATAGGTATGGTAACCGAACCGCTTCCGACAGTATTTGCAACAGAAGAACCGGAAACCATTCCTTCAAGCGCACTGGCAACTACCGCAACCTTTGCAGGACCTCCGGAAAATCCTCCAACGACCGCATTGGATGCCTGAATAAAGAAATCCGCAACTCCCGTGCGTTCAAGGAAAGCTCCGAAGATTATGAACACAGCAATAAATTTCGAGCAGGTATTTATCGGGGTCGAGAGTATTCCCTCTTTTGTATAGAAAAGCGATCTTACAAGGAAGCTGAGACGCTTCGAGAAGGTCGGATTATTCAGACCGACCGTCAGCGCATAGATTATAAATGCCGCTGCAACACAAAGTATCGGAAGACCAACACTTCGGCGGCATACCTCGGCAAGCGCGATTATGCCGATTATGCCGATAACTATCTGATAGGTCTCGAACTTTGAACCCTGCTGGATTATATCCATCGCATTGAAGGTGAAGTAGGCAAATGCTGCACTTCCGAATATCATCAGCAGTACATCATACCACGGAATATGATTTACCTTCTGAACACCCTTTTTCGCCGGAAAAACTATATAGCCCATCATAACTATTAAAGCTACAAAGGACGAAAGTCTAATCTCTTCGAGCCAGCTCGCAAACAGCGTGACATAGAGACAAAACAGCGAAAATGCAGCCAATATGCAGGTGACTACGAGCTTTGGTCTTCCTTCCCATATTCTTACATTAGATTCGCGGTCATATTTTTTCATGACCGCATCAACGTTTGCGGCAGCTTCGTCGATATCGACTTCGACATCGGCTGCTGTCGTGTTCAAATTCTCCTCAGTTTCGGGAGAGCGTTTAGTTGACATTTAAGTTGCTCCTTTTTAAAACTGCCGACGGGTAATCACCGCCGGCTTTTAGAATAGACCTGTTCGATGGCTTCGATCTGCATGAGCCGTGTCATCGAACAGATAACGATGTCATTTACTGAACCTCGACTGTGATGCCGTTTTCAGCGTAGTACTTAGCCGCACCGCTGTGGAATGGAGCAGTCATACCCTCTGTAGCATTTGTGAGCGTGAGTTCCTTACCCTTTGCGTGCTCTGCGCTTATTGCTTCAACATTGTCAAAGATAGCCTTAGTGATATTGTAGACAGTAGTTTCGTCTGCATCGGCAGATACTATAAGTGTAGCCTTTACAGCTATTGTCGTAACATCTGAGGTCTGACCGTTATATGTATCGGCAGGGATCGAATATGCGGTGTAATATGGGCAGTCAGCCATGATCTTATTTGCTATATCGCCATCGATCGGAACAAGGTAAGCACCTGTTGTAGCCGCAAGCTCTGTAACAGCCGGAGTAGGTGCTCCCGCAACGACAAATGCTGCATCTATCTTTCCGTCCTTTATCGACTCTGCACTATCGTTGAAGGACTGATACTGAGGCTTTATATCCTCAAGTGTAAGTCCGGCAGCGGTCAAAACGTCTATCGCATTGAAATATACGCCAGAACCGGGTGCTCCGATAGATACAGTCTTTCCCTTAAGATCTGCAACGCTCTTTATTGAGCTGTCGTTGGTTATTATCTGTACGCACTCTGCATAGAGACCACCGATAACACGGAAGCTGTCAACCTTTCCGTCATCTGCAAATGTGTTCGTTCCTGCCCATGCGTATGCCATGACATCCGACTGAACAGTACCGAGCTGATAGTCACCAGCTTCAATGCCCTGAATATTCGCCTTAGAACCGTCTGTAGATACCGGGACACAGCCTATTCCGGCATTTTTTTCGATATACTGACCGATCACAGAGCCAAAGCCATAGTATGTACCGCCAGTACCGCCTGTTCCCATAGTCATTTTAGTACCCGAACAAGATGCAAGTGCCATGATGATAATGAGTGTCAATGAGATGAGTGCAAGAGTTTGCTTTTTCATGCTATACCTCCAAAGTGTAAAAATATTAATATGGTAGCTCACCATAAAAATATTATAATACATATTTAAGAAAAATGCAATACCTTTTCGCAAAAAAAAATTATTTTTTTGCAAAAAAATCGGCAAGCACCCAAAAATTGAGTGTCGCCGAGGTCAAATTCAGTTATTTTTTCTGTCGTTCTTTATATACGATGTGATTATAGATACAAGAGCGACCGATTCATTGATTATTCCGATCCACGAGCCCACGAAAATGTCATAGATTATAAACGCCACAGATACTGGTGCGCCGATAGTCCGCGTGAGCTTTGGATTTTTTACCCAGAGCGAGATAGTCACAAATGTCGAAGCGCATATCGGCAGTAACGAAAGTGCGCTCTTCCACGTGATTATTGCGAGAGTCCAGTTTATCAAAATAAATATTATCGGTATAACAGGAGACTTTGCCCATTTTTTATTTTCGTCTGAACGCTGCATGAACACCAGCTCACGGAATATACCCACAAAGTTCGGAATAGCACCGCCGACCGCACCGAGCATAAGATAGTGTATGACCCAGATAATATCGGCGATCAGTTTGCAGCCGATAAGTTTTTTGCGCTCGGTCTGCTGATAGGACATGAACAGAGCCGCCATTCCGAGGACTCCGATAAGTTGCGCTATGATCTTCATTTGATTTATACTACTTTACGTTTTCACGGTATGTCTCCATTGCCGTGTCAATGTCCTCCTGAATCTTAGCCTTTACCGATGCAAAATACGATGCGAAATCGGTTTTTCCGTTCCAAATATAATTATCTGCGAGCGGTGAGTTGAGATATGAATTTGCAAGCGGATGATAGTACTGCAACGTTGAGAAGATGAGGTCGAGCATACCGATAGATTCATCATCACGCGAGGATTTGCCCTTCAAAACTATGTCATACATCGCCTTGTCGATGAGTCCCATCGAATCGTAGGCAAGTGCTTCCATTATCGCTCCGGTGCGGTCAAGATCCTCCGATGTGGTAGGAACGGTCATGAAGAACGGGCTTCCGCCGAGGTTTATGTATTCTTCCTGATCCTCATCCCACTTCGGTGCGGATATTATTCCGAAATCTGTATCGGAATCGCGCATATCTACTGCATCAAAAAGCGAGCCACAGTCAAACAACATATTTCCGTCTCTGAAGACCTTACTATGCTGATCAGTAAGGCGGCAAGCAAATCCATCATTAGAACCCATGATATTTGCGACTTTTATTAGCTTCTCTATTGAGGATTCCTTATCAAGATCGAAATATGGAGAATCGTCATTGTCTTTGCCGATCGAAAGTATCGAACCAATACCGCACATAAGCGTATTTCCGGTCAGATTCGAAGTTCCGCCGAATCCGTAGCGGTCATTTTCGTCCCATTTTCCGTCACTGTTGAGATCTGACACCACGGCAAGTCCCATCTCATAAAACTTATCGAGCGTCCATTTGCCGGATTCAACGAGTTCATATGGCGACTCAAGCTTAAAGTCCTCGATCATCTGTTTGTTGAAGTAAATTGCTCTGACACTATCGAAGTGAGTCGTATCAAAAAGGCTTACACCATAATAGATGTTATTCATCAGCGACATACTCTTAAACGAGCCTTGAACCCACCACTCGCGATCAAGATTGAGATTCGGGATGTCAGCCCAGTTGACAGCGGCGTTCTGTAAAACTACCGGCAGTGCCCATTCCATACGCAAAAGCGCGATGTCAAATGAATTGTCACCCGATTGGATCGATTTCATATAATCTGTCTGCGCCGCTTCGGTCGGAGTCTCGGATATAGTGATATGATAACGCTCCTCGACCTTGCGGTTGCGCTGATAGATCGCATCGTTCATCGTATCGCCGTTTTCTTCCTCGGTAGTAACATTGCTGACTGTGAACCACGAATAAACATTTCCGTTGAGGATATTGAAATTGTCTCCCCCAAAATCACGCTCAGGGAGCTCAAACGAAGCTGTCGTCATCTCCGGCTCGGTAGTATCGGTAGCAGAAGTCTCGGTTTGCTTTCCGGTCTCGCCACAGGAAACAAGGATAAGCAACGCTAATAATAATGAAAATAATTGCTTTGCCTTCATAAATACACGCCTTTCATAGTGTTAAGCCGTCTTTGCGGTCGCGACCCGCTCAAGGAGCTAATTATTTGAAATAGCCATTTCATATTTAATATTATAGCACATTTCAAAATGTTTGTCAATAGATTTTCGAATATTTATGAAATAACAATTTCAATTTTTAGACCAATTTTACGTGACGGTCGCTAAGAGGAAGGTCTGCGGTTCTGAGCATACCGTTCTTCTCTGGGATATATTCGCCGCTCTCGGAGATCACCTTAATATCACGCTCATCGATAACGACAAAGGCAAATTTTCCACCCTCATACAAGCTGTACACACCGTCAAATTCGGGTTCGACAGCCAACGGAGAATTGAATTTGTCGATAAGTCCGATAACCGCGATATTGTTTTCTACCGGAACTATGGTATAGAGTCTGAAATCATCGTGATCTTTAAGTTTAACGTCAAGCACTTCTCCGGCTTTCAGAATAACGACATCTCCCGAAAAATGCTCATAGACCGCAGCCTCGCAGCAGTCACAGCCGAGATCTGCAATGCTTATAGTTCCGCTGACCGGCTTAGCAGCTTTATCGAGATTAAATGCGGCAATGACACCGCCATTTTTATAGTGGTTCTTCACTTTGAATATTCTGCCGTTTGCCTCGGGGTCTGATACAAGGCAGTCGAGTGTCGGTATTGCCGGATCTTCGCAGCGGAGTATGCGTCCATCGCTGTAGCAGAGCGGCTCGAATATTTCAGGACGGCTTCTGCCTATCTTGTCACTTACATATATAGGACCTCCGGAGATCGCACGAAGCACGCTGTTCTTCTTCGCCTGCTCATCATCCGACCACCACATATCCCAGTCACTCCAATAGAACATTCCCTGAACGAGCGAGTTATAGGAGCAGGCAAGCAGATGATGTATGAACCATTCGCGGTTTTCGGGCTGAAAATCTCCCGAGCAGCGCGAGACCGCACCGGAGGGACGGTTGAACATATTTTCACTTGCCATACCCATGCAGTTTATTATATTGTTGTCAAAATGCGAACCGACAGAACCGCATATAGCCTTATGAAGTCCTCTTGCAGCCTTGCCTATCGGCATTATCTCCTTGTAATTGTCAACTATGAAGCCCTGATTGTCTATCTTAACAAAGTCGGTTCCGCAGTGCTTCAAAAAGTCATGGAATGCACTGTAGAACATAAATGCCTTGTCGGGCTCGGGGCTCGGCATGAGTCTTCCGTTTTGGCATTCGACCAAAAGGTCACCGTACTTCTCTGCTAATTCGGAATCTGGGTCTATTCCTGCCCAATATCCGGATGTCGGGTGCCACATACCGATCTTGAGACCGTATTCCTTCATTTTATCTATACAGTCCTTAAGTCCGTTCGGGAAACGCTTCGGATCGGCTTCAAATGAGCGTATCTTCGAGGAGTGCATGACTGCGAACATTCCGGTCTCGCGAGTAAGATCATCTGGTATCTCGCGCAGCTTATCACACTCAGCCCACATATCATCAAGTATCGCCCACTTGAACGGGATATTCTTTTCCTTTATCTCTTCGCACTTTTCGAGAAGTCCTTCGGTGCTTATGCGTATTTCGAGTGCATCCCACGAACACCAGCCGAGATATTCGAGAATTTCGGGATACCTGCGCTCACTTCTGACCGAAGCACCGTTGTCGAGCAGCTTCATAGCCAATGCGGCACAGGAATTCATAAGCTTATACGGCTCATCACCTTCACCGCATACGAATGCCAGTTGATCACATTCGTTGAGATCGGAAACTATGGAGAACATGAATACTTCAAGTCCGTTTTCAGAGCCGCGTATCTCGGATTTATATGTATCATCGACTATAGGGAGGATGAATCCGTATTTTCCTGCTTTTTTCTTATAAAGCAATGCCTGAGTACGCCCGTTGAGAGTCTTTATATCTGTTCCGAACTGCGGCTTGCACCAGTGATTGCAGCTTTGATAATTTCCGAAAAAGCCTTCAAGCTCACCAAGAGTAGGTATCTCGACGGCTATTGAGCTGTCCGAAGCAAAGAATGCGTTTTTGACAGACGCTTTTACGCGAACTGCATATAATCCATCATATTCTTCCGCAGATATGCCAAAAGTGCTCGACACATCTTCAGAGCTGTATGAATATCCATTGTTATTTTTTTCGTAAAAATACTTTTCTCCGTCTGCTGTTCTGAAGGACGGGCGAATATTTTCGAGAACGTTCATTTTTATTTCTCCATTCTATTTGCTTAATTTTGCATTTTTAAATATTGAAGGATCGATCTTATTGTTCTCCTTGTTTTCCAAGGTATAGACTCTACCGACTCCTTCATATTTCGCACCTGCGAATGAATTATATCCGAGCAGTTCGACATTGCTGTCACCGACTATTTCGGATATGGCTTTTAAATTCTCATCGGTATCGGTTATACCCGGGATCAGCGGCACACGTATAAGATAAGGCTTTCCGGAAGCTCTCAAAAGTTCAAAATTTTCAAGTATCGGCTTGTTGTCAACTCCGCACCATTTCTTATGCTGTTCAGGATCTGCCAATTTTATATCCATCATTATATAATCGAGCCTTTCGAGCAAAAGCTTGAAATTTTCCTTTGATGTGAAACCGCAGGTCTCTATAGCTCTGTGTATGCCATGCCTTCCGAGTATTTCCAAAAGTTCCGCCGCAAATTCGGTCTGCATCGAAGGCTCACCGCCAGAGATAGTGACTCCACCGCCCGAAGCTTCGAAGAAATCCGCACTTCGGATAAGCTTATCAGCAAGCTCTTCGGCTTCCCACTCTTTTCCGCATATCGAAATAAGTCCGTCAGGACATACCTTGATACATCTTTTATAAGGACGACATTCGTCATGATCGCATCCCGCTGTACAGCGTCCGCAATGCCGACAGCGTGCAGTCTTCACCATAAGCTCAAGCTCTCTTGAAAGTCCTTCGGGGTTATGACACCAACTGCATCTGAGCGGACAGCCCTTTAAAAACACCGTTGTCCGAACTCCCGGTCCATCCTGAACCGAAAATTCCTTTATATCGAATACTGTTCCGCGCATATATCAGACTGAATATTCCTGACGCGCTATGACATGATCCTGATATTCCTTATCAAGCTCGACAAAATACGCGCTCCAACCCCATATGCGGACTACAAGACGCATATGATCCTCGGGATGTATCTGAGCATCCTTCATGGTTTCGAGATTTACCGCATTGAGCTGTAACTGATGACCTCCGCGGTCTATAAAATACTTGACTATTGAAGCGACCTTTTCGAGCGAGCCTTCGCCCTTGAATACGCTGTTATGAAATTCGAGCGTCAACGGACCGCCGTTAATAGCGTTTTCAAAATGTTGCTTCGTGAAGGATTTTACGACCGAAACAGGACCTGCGATCTTGGCAAAAAGCGATGCCGAGAAATTCGTTCCGAAGGGCTCACCCTTTCTGCGTCCGTCTGGTGATGCACCGATCTCGTTCGCATGCCAGAGATAGAACATAGCCGATCCCGTTCCTGCTCTGTAGCAGCCTCCGCAGCAGTTTACCTTGCCGTCGAGAGCATTTGAAAACATATCAAGCAGTTTTACTGAAATATCATCAACACTGTCGTCATCATTTCCCATCTTCGGAGCTTCATTGCGAAGTTTGTAAAGCAGATCCGGAGTGTTCTCGAAATTATCGTCAACAGCTTTTACAAGCTCTTCTGCCGAGATGTACTTTTCATCGAAAACATATTTTTTAATAGCTGCAAGCGAATCCGATGCCGTTGCTATGCCTGTTCCGTGGAATCCGAAATTACGATATTTTATATCATCGAGCATTACAGACATGAAAGGTGACGGCACAAACCAAAGATCATGGATATTCGCCATTATCGATTCGCATTCACTCTTTATTTCCTTCTCTACCGCCGAAAGAACATCGTCAAATGTGTTGCAGCCTAAGAATGAGGTATGGAGCATCTTGTCAACAGCCTTCGGATAAGACATCGCACCGATATTGGCAACATCGAATCCAACGCCCGGAATTATAAATTCCCAACATGCCGCGACCGCATAATTCGCTGCATCCTCGGGGGCATATCCCTTCTTTATCAGTCCCTCGATCACAACATCATCGTTTGAATACTGTGGGAAACCCAGACCTGCCTTCGTGAGCTCTGTGCCAAGAACATACTGCTCCATAGGTGTTTTTTTAGAGACACGCAGATTTATCTTAGGGTCTATGAGCTTTAAATTTCTGCTTGCAATGAGACAGAGCTTTGACAATTCGCTGAAAACATCGTTTCCATTCTCATCTATTCCGCCGAGCACCATAGATTGACCGTTGTCTCCCTGCTGAACGCCTACATACAGATCGGAATCCTTATTAAATGATATGAAAAAATCCTCAATAAGTTCAAGTGCGCTGTCATTATCCAAGCGTCCGCTCTCAATATCCGCTTTAAAATACGGATACATATACTTATCAAAACGTCCGCAAGTGTTATGGTAGTTTCCTTCAAGCCAGAGCGAAAAATGGATTATTCTGAACATCTGCAATGCTTCGCGGAAAGTAGAAGCACCGTAACGTGGTACCCTTTCAAGTACGCTCGCTATATCAGAGCGTCCTGTACTGAGAGCTTCATCGCGATAACGGTCGGAAAGCTCTATGATATTGTCTATAGCGCGTTTGCCGTATTCATCGGCTGTCTCCCGAAGAGCCAGAAGTCCTTTCGAGATAGCTTTCTCATAATCGGGCGACAGATTCGATATGTATCCGAGTTCGTGGATGAAGTGCTTTGATTTTATCTCTTTCCATTCATCCTGTGTGAAGCAGTCGGGGATCTGCTTTGTTGTGCGTATGAAAATTATCTGCTCATTCGGCAGTATGTGAGGGATCTGAGCCTTACAGAGCCGTTCGAAACGGTCAGCCATACGTTCTTCGGGAGAAAGTCCGGCTTTTGAATATATTTCAGACAGGTTTTCATTATAATCCTCGCGAAAAGCGTGATGCTTTTTTTGAAGAACATAATCAAGAAGTTTTTCCATGACGATTCCTTTCGGTAATATTATTATTCATTAATATTATACCAGATTTTTTTCAATTGTCAATAGGATAGCTCAAAATTCCGAAATAATATTTTTCTTCGCAGACAAGCCTTCAAAATCAAAATTTACCGTAATTTACATAAATAATATCGAAAAATCTATTGCATTTTTCTATCGGATATGGTATAATTTTTACAAACTCTGTTTGCCCTGAGGAATTTACATGAAAATTTCAAATGAACGGATGCTTTCGTTTTTCGCCCAAACTGACGAGCACAAGTATTACAGTTTCTGCCATGCGATAAATATGTCCAAAAAAAGCTTCAAAATACTTGAGATGTATTTTTTTGTCAAAGATGCAGATATGCCGTCCGAGGAATTCGTATGTATAGAGATACACGATGATTGCTTTGCTGTGATATATGTAAACACGGAAAATGAAGCTCTTGTAAATGAAGCTGTCGATATATTGCTCAAGCGGCAGGATATATGCGAATATCTGTTGGTAACATCGAACGATAATGTACTTGAAATGCCTTATTTGACAAGTGTGTTTGAAATTTCCGGCATAGAATATGAAGCAAATCCTTCATATTCGATAAATTCATATTCAGAGCTGAATCTGATAGAAATATCCGATGGAGTTGAAATATTCCGACTTACCAATGAAAATTCCATATCGGTCAAAAAAGAGCTCGAACATTCAAAAAAAGACTTCGAGAGCTGGACATTCGAAGGTTCTGAAGCATTTAGTGACATACGCATATATATTCTCCGCGTCAACGGTGTTCTTTGTGGATACCTTCGTGCAGAATGCGGATATGCGAATTATTATGACATAGGATGGCTGCATATCGTTCCAAATATGCGAAAAAGAGGATATGCCGCTCAGCTCGTCTCATATTTTGCACAGGACTGTGTAAAAAACGGGCTTCATCCGAATTACGGCTATGCCGTATGCCCACAATCCGAAAAAGTAGCTCAAAAATGCGGTTTCAAGCTTGATAAAAAGCCGAAATACCGCCGAGAACTAATAAAAAAACAAATCAATAAGGAGATATGATCATGAACATGAACAAACCCCTCATCGGTATCCGTCCCATAATCGACGGTCGCCGCCGCGGAATCCGCGAAAGTCTTGAAGATCAGACCATGAACATGGCTAAGGCAGCCAAGGAGCTTATCGAATCCAAGCTCT
>CAZRVL010000031.1:0-21529 GCA_964603455.1 uncultured Lachnospiraceae bacterium | reverse complement strand
AGGAGCTTGGAAAAATATCCGTGAGCGAGCTTTGCAAGCGTGCGGATATCAGCCGCGGTTCGTTTTATTCACATTATGACGATATCTACGGAGTCGCAGAGGACTATGAAAACGAGCTGATCGACAATTTCTTTGACAATGCTCGACTTTTCGAGGCGTGTGATATAATGCAGTTCATCGATTCGATATTCGAATTTATACGCGAAAACAACGAGAATTATCGTCTGCTTTGCAAGTCTAACGATTTTCTTTTCGCTGCGAAAAAGCTGACTGCCATCGCCTCGGGAAAGCTGCTCGAACTATGCCACAATGACAGTCGGATAAAAAATCGAACGCACATAGAGCTTGAGCTTCAGATATTTCTTGAAGGTATACTTTGCGAATACGTAAAATACTGCCGTGGGTATTCGACGAAAAATCTCGATGATCTTTACGACTATACGAAATTCTGGGTCAAGAATTTCATAGCTTTGCGTGCATAGATTGTATATTTTTTCGGAGAGATCGACCGAGATAAACTCGGCAGCTCTCTCCGAATTTTTTATACGCTCAGTTTTTCAAATTCCGCAACAAGTGAATACGGCTTGTTTATCGGGTCATCCATTTTCATCGGCACAAAGCTGATACCTTTGCGATTCCTGAGAATTGCTATATTGCTCAAATTTGCTCCGAGTGCATCATTTGTTGCGAGAGCTATCTTTACAGGAATATCCGACCGCAGAACAGATTTTGCCGCCATAGTGACAGAGGTATCGGTTATACCGTTGGCGAGCTTCGCCAATGTGTTGCCGGTGCAGGGGGATATGATCAAAATATCCGGCTTCATTATCGGTCCTATCGGTTCGGCAGCGGCGATAGTGTGTATTATGTCTTTCCCTGTCAGCGATATTATCCTTTCTCTGAACATTGCGGCAGTTCCGAAGCGTGTGTCGGTCGAATAGGCATTTTCGCTCATCACCGGAATTATTTCATGTCCTGCAAGCACCAGACGTTCGAGAGCCTTTAAACTCCTTTCAAATGTACAGAATGAACCGCACATACAATAGATTATTTTCATATCATAAAGCTCCTTACGGTTTTTGCGACTATCCGTCCCGCACTTTCTGGTGCATATCTTCCAGGCAGCGACAATGCCCATATCACGTGTCTTCCAAGCGCACCTGCGGCTGATATATCTATCCCGCCAGGTTTTGATGCGAGGTCTATGATAAGTGTATTTTTGTCGAGCGATTCAAGCTCTTTTTTACCTATGACCATATGCGGTATCGTGTTGAATATTACTCCGTATGGTGAAGCATCAAAAAAGTGTTCAGAAATACTTTTTGTCTCTGATGTTTCCATTCCCAATGCCGATATTATTGCAAGATCGGATTGACTTCGCGCCGATACCGTGACCTTTGCGCCAAGTGAGCTCAGCTTAAGCGAAAGCAGCTTTCCTATCCTGCCGAACCCTAACACCATGACCCTCATTCCCATTATCGCCGAGGTCAGGTTTTCCATTGCGACAGATATTGCTCCTTCGGCTGTAAGTGCGGCATTCGCGGTGACGAAGCTTTCAAGATCATAATAATCATATGCCTTGATACCGAGCTTATGTGAAGCATCGTTAAGCTTTCCGAGCATTCCGCCGAAAAGCTTAGCTACATTATTAGCTTTCATTGACTCCATAAAGTGTGAGCTGTTCACAGACTTATCCGAAAACGGGGTGGAGATATTTTCTCCGACAAGTGCCGGTATCGGCAGTACAGCGGCTTCACAGTCTTTGAGTGCATCGTCCAAGGTGTCTGCCATATCAAAGCTATCGAGCGTATTCGGTCGTTCAGTAGCTCCTCCCGAACAGCAAAATGAATCTACCACTCCGTGAAATTCTCCGCCGTCGAACCCGAAAAGAGCTATATCAAAATCGGCTCGCAGATCTTCCGCTGCCGAGATCATTCTTGAATCGCCGCCTATCACGGCTATTTTTTTCCTCATCAAGCATCATCCTTTCTTTGACATTATATGCTGAAAAATAAATTGAGTGAAGATGTTTTTGTGTTCATAAAACCTGCTTGATTTTTAAAGAAAACTGTGATATAATATTATGTATCTCATTTTTGGAGAGGATAATGGAGCATATTTTATCTGTCATCGAGCTTATCGAAAAATATAAATTTATATTCCTGATATATCTTGCTGCGGTCAATTTTGCGGCTTTTCTGCTTTACGGGATCGATAAAGCCAAAGCCAGGCGCGGTGCGTGGAGAATATCAGAAGCAAAGCTGATAACGGTGGCTTTGCTCGGAGGCTCTCTGGGTGCGCTGCTCGGAATGCAGATATTCAGGCATAAGACAGAGCATACAAAATTTGTTTTGGCAATACCGCTGCTGTTGCTGCTTCATACACTTATTATCGCTGCGGCGGTGATATTGTCGCAGTACACAGGTCATATAATTTAAGCTGTTTGCAGTATCGTGTAGCATCTGCCGCACGGTCACTAAAACATATATATCGTATACCAAGACCCGAATCGGGAGAAAGGAATGGCTATCATTTTATGGGAGGATTATTCGGAGCTGTAACTAAGGGAGATTGTGTTTTCGATCTTTTTTTCGGAACAGATTATCATTCGCATCTCGGAACAAGACGCGGAGGAATGGCGGTATATGACCGCGAAAAAGGATTTCAGCGTTCAATACATAACATTGAAAATTCACCCTTCAGAACGAAATTCGAGAAGGACGTGAATGAAATGTCCGGATTTTCCGGCATTGGATGTATATCGGACAGCGAACCTCAGCCGCTCATCGTCCGTTCTCATCTCGGTAACTTTGCCATTACTACAGTAGGACGCATAAATAATGTCGATCAGCTCATAAAGCTCTGTTTTGACAAAGGCTATACGCATTTTCTTGAAATGAGCGGCGGAGATGTAAATCCGACCGAGCTGGTAGCTTCTCTTATCACGCAAAAAGATTCTATCCCTGAGGGTATACGCTATGCTCAGACTCTCATAGACGGTTCTATGACTATGCTAGTCCTGACTACTGAAGGCATATATGCGGCACGTGACCGACTCGGACGCACTCCGGTAGTTATCGGAAAAAAAGCCGATGCTTTCTGTGCATCGTTTGAGAGCTTTGCATATTTAAATCTCGGTTACACCGATTATCGTGAGCTTGGTCCGTCTGAGGTAGTATTCATCACCGCCGATTCCTGCGAGACAGTTCTGCCGGCGAGCGATAAAATGAAGATATGCACATTTTTATGGGTCTACTACGGATATACTACTTCATCCTATGAGGGTGTCAACGTTGAGCAGATGCGCTATAATTGTGGCGCGATGCTTGCTAAGCGCGATACCGATGATGTAAAGCCTGACATAGTTGCCGGAGTTCCAGATTCGGGCACTGCTCATGCTATTGGATATGCGAATAAATCGGGCATTCCGTTTGCACGTCCGTTCATAAAATATACTCCTACCTGGCCGCGCTCATTCATGCCGACGATACAGTCAAAACGAAATCTTATCGCCAAAATGAAGCTGATACCGATAGATGCACTCATACGCGGCAAAAAGCTGCTCCTTATAGATGATTCGATCGTCCGTGGAACACAGCTCCGTGAGACCACCGAATTTTTGTATCAGAGCGGTGCAAAAGAAGTTCATATCCGTCCTGCGTGCCCACCGATAATGTACGGATGTAAGTATTTGAACTTTTCGAGAAGCACGAGCGAAATGGATCTCATAGCTCGCCGTGTGATCTTGAAATTGGAAGGCAGCGAAGAAGCTGCAAACGCCAAGCTCAGTCTTTATTCAGATCCGAATACCGCAGAGTATGCCAATATGGTCGAGGAGATCCGTAAGGAGATGAACTTTACTTCGCTTAGATTCCATCGCCTTGACGATCTTTTGGAGTCTATAGGCATACCGGCTGAAAATCTTTGCACATACTGCTGGGACGGAAAAGAATAAGTTGGATGGGTACAGATCGCTTTTTCAAAAAAGTTTGTGCAGGTTGACTATTGACAGATTTGACTTTATGTGATAAAATATATCTATACTGATTTTTAGGAGGAATTCGATAATGGCTAACTACTTTGAAATACTGCTTCGCGCCAATTTCAGATGCGGTCGAATGCTCCGCTCCCGGACGAATTTATACGGGAGTTCTTTCGGTGTGCAGATTTAACGCCGAGATCATCAGAATTTCCATAGCTTTGTTGTCCGGGAGCATAATATCGCGTCCCGGACTTTTATTTTGTTAAAAGGAGAATACAATTTGATAGAACTTATAAATGTCAGTAAGCACTTCGAAACTTCTCAAGGCAAAGTCGAAGCGGTGAACGATGTTTCGCTGAAGATCGAAAAAGGCGATATATTTGGAATAATCGGTCTGTCGGGCGCGGGAAAATCAACTCTTGTTCGCTGTATGAATTTGCTTGAACGTCCGACATCGGGGCAAGTGCTGTTTGATGGCATCGATCTGTGTACGCTGTCGCCAAATGAGCTTCGCGAAAAACGTCGCAAGATCACGATGATATTCCAAGGCTTTAACCTGCTCTCACAGCGTACAGCACTGAAAAACGTATGCTATCCGATGGAAATATCGGGAGTTTCAAAGGCAAAGCAGCTTGAAAAAGCTAAAAAACTGCTTGAGATCGTTGGACTGTCGGATCGAATGAATTCTTATCCGGCACAGCTTTCGGGAGGGCAAAAGCAAAGAGTCGCAATAGCGCGTGCGCTTGCAACCGATCCGGAAGTTTTGCTCTGTGATGAGGCAACAAGTGCGCTCGACCCGAACACGACTCGTGCGATACTCGCTTTATTAAAGGAAATAAACGAAAAAATGGGTGTTACGGTAATAATAATCACCCATGAAATGAAGGTAGTCGAGCAGATATGCGGCAAGGTCGCAGTCCTTGATCACGGAAATGTTGCAGAGCTTGGACTTGTAAAGGATGTTTTCCTCTCACCGAAATCGGAGATAGCACGTGAGCTGATACTTCCGAAGGGCGGAGCTCAGAAAAACTTTTCCGGCGGTCGAATCATCAGACTGGTTTTCGACGGTCAGGAATCCTGTGAGCCGGTGGTTGCAAATATATGCCTTGAATGCCGTGCAGCGGTCAATATACTCGGTGCTGATACAAAAGACATAGGCGGTAAGGCATTCGGTCAGATGCTCTTACAGCTTCCGGATGACGAAGCATCGTCTGTGCGTATATTAAACTACCTTGATTCAAAAAAATATAAGTATGAGGAGGTATCGAAATGATCACTGCGGCAAATTATATTGAAGCTATATTCATAACGCTTAAGATCACATTGATCTCGACTGTTCTCTCATATTTAATAGGCATACCGCTCGGAGTACTTCTTTACGGAACCGACAGATCGGGGATATTCCCAAATGCACCCGTAAATAAGATCGTTGGCTTTGTGGTGAATATAATCCGTTCTATCCCGTTCGTCATACTTCTAGTAATGACACAGCCGGTCGCAAAGCTTCTTGTCGGAAAAAAGATCGGCGACAATGCCTTTATCGTATATCTGGTAATAGCCGCAGCACCGTTCGTTGCACGAATGATCGAATCATCCTTCCGTGAAGTCGATCGCGGTGTCATAGAGGCTGCTCAGTCTATGGGTTCAAACAACTTTCAGATCATCATGAAAGTGCTGATTCCCGAGGCAAAGCCTTCTCTTATAGTCGGCTCGGCTATCGCTATAACCACTATACTCGGATATACCCCAATGACATACCTTATAGCCGGCGGAGGTCTCGGTCAAATGGCTATCCAATACGGACTTTATCGATTCAATCGTTCAGCTATGTACATCTCATCGCTTCTGCTCATCGTACTTGTACAGGTGATGCAGGAATCACTAAACCTTATCGCAAAGAAATGCGACAAGAGGATCAGAAACAAATAATTTATTTAGGAGATAAATATCATGAAAAAACTTCTTTCAATCATTCTTACTGCTGCACTCGCGCTCTCGATAGCTTCCTGCGGCAAATCCGCCGAGACTACTATCACAGTTGCTGCGACCTCCGCACCTCATGCAGAGGTTCTCGAACAGTGCAAGCCGCTTCTCAAGGAAAAAGGCTATGACCTCGACATCAAGGTAGTCGATGATTATATTACTCCGAACACTGCTACAGAGGACGGCGAGGTCGATGCGAACTATTTCCAGCACATCCAGTATCTCGATGATTTCAATGAAAAGAACGGAACTCACCTTGTAAACGTTGCAGCTATACACTATGAACCGTTCGGCGTTTATTCCAATTCGATCAAGTCGCTTTCCGAACTTAAGGATGGAGATTCGATAGCAGTTCCCAATGACCCTACGAACGAAGCTCGTGCGCTTCTGCTTCTTGCTGAAAACGGTGTTATCACCCTTAAAGATGGTGTTGGTATCGAGGCTACCAAGAAGGATATAGTTTCCAATCCGAAGAATATCGAAATAAATGAGATGGAGGCAGCACTCCTTCCCTCTGTACTTGATGAAGTTACCTGCGCAGTCATAAACGGTAACTACGCTATCTCGGCAGGTCTTAAGATCGCAGACGCTGTTGCAACTGAAAATTCCGATTCGCTTGCAATAACTTCGCAGTATGCAAACGTATTGGTCGTAAAGGAAGGCAATGAAGAGACCGATAAAACCAAGGCACTCAAGGAAGTTCTTACCTCCGATGAGATCACAAATTACATCAATGAGACCTATGACGGTGCAGTCGTTCCGATGAAGTGATCGGCGGATGATACCGAATAAAAAATGATATTAAAGCATCGATGCTGTTTTCAAAGTAACAGTGTCGGTGCTTTTTCATATTTCGTGCGGTAAAATTTTATTTTGCGATTTTCGACAAACCGATTGACAAGAGCGGTATAATATGGTAAAATAATAATCGTAACAATTTATTTTGAAAGGATTTTATCTATGGTCTTCTCAAGCCTTGAATTTCTGCTTATGTTTCTAACGGTCACGCTGCTCGTTTATTTTGTTGTGCCTATGAAGCTCAGAAATATCGTCCTTTTAGCCGTTAGCTTGATATTCTACGGTTGGGGCGAGCCTGTCTATGTATTCTTGATGATCTTCACGATAACGGTAGATTATGTCTTTGGACTTTTGGTTGAACGCGGACTGAAACGGGAAAATAAAAAATTCGCAAAAAATTCCATGATAGCCGCAATAGTTATTAACCTTGTTATTCTGGGATTTTTCAAGTATTATGATTTCTTCATATCGAATTTGAAGCTGATTCCGATATTTTCGGGACTTCAGCCGCTTGGGCTCGATCTCCCGATCGGTATCTCATTCTATACCTTCCAGGCACTTTCGTATGTCATAGATGTCTACAGGATGGACACTGGAGCACAGCACAGCATAGCGGCATTCGGCGCATATGTAACGCTTTATCCGCAGCTTATCGCAGGTCCGATAGTGCGCTATAAGGATGTTGACGATCAGCTCACCGAGCGCGAACACAGCGTTTCGCTTTTTGCTTCCGGAGTCCGCACATTCATTGCAGGCATGGGAAAAAAGATACTTCTCGCAAATATGGCAGGACAGCTTTGGGAGACCTTAAAGCTTACTCCGTCCGATTCTCGAACGGTTGCGGGTGCATGGTTTGGAATTATCCTCTATACATTCCAGATATATTTCGATTTTTCAGGATATTCGGATATGGCGATAGGTCTCGGAAAGATGATCGGATTTAAATTTCTCGAAAATTTCGATTATCCTTATATCGCAAAAAGCATTACGGATTTCTGGAGACGCTGGCATATATCGCTTTCGACCTGGTTCAGAGAATATGTATACATTCCGCTTGGAGGAAATCGGCGCGGAAAGAGCCGTCAGATATTCAATCTGCTCGTTGTCTGGTTTTTGACCGGTTTCTGGCACGGAGCAAGTTGGAACTATATACTTTGGGGACTTTATTATTTCCTGCTCCTCATGGTCGAAAAGCTCTTCCTGCTCGATAAACTGAAAAAAGCTCCGACATTTATATCACACATATATACGATATTCTTCGTAATAATCGGCTGGCTGCTTTTCGTATTTGAAGATCTTGGGGCGGGTATGATCTGGCTCGGAAATATGTTCGGTGTCGGTGTAGATACCTTCATGTCTCGTTCGGATATTTGGCAGATAGTGCGAAATCTTCCTTTTTTGCTGATATTGGCTGTTGCCTCAACTCCGCTTCCAAAAAAGATATACAATAAGATAACTTCGAGTTCGTCTGCCGCAATGACGGCAGCATCAGTCGGTGGAATATTCGTGCTTCTCATTTGCATGGCATATCTTGTGGATTCGTCATTCAATCCATTCCTTTATTTCAGATTTTAAATTGAATTTTCAGAGTGTCAGGTTAATTTTATCCACAAGTATGTTAATAAACTGCATTGAATTTGTTTTCATAACGGATTATAATAAATATATGCTGACATTCTGACCTCTAATTTATATTTCGCTCGGAGGGTTAGTATGAGAAAATATAAAATTTATGATATAGTATCGGTGGTCGGTCTGCTTGCGATAATATACGGTTTTGCGATTTCGACACTGGCAATACCCGACAAGGAATTTTCACCTGATGAAAACAGATACCTTCAGGGAAAGCCGACACTGACGCTCGAAACGCTTACAAACGGCAAATTTACTAAGGGTGTTGCTGATTATTTTTCGGATCAGATACCGCTCAGAAGTCTGTTCGTTGAAACTAAGGCTGTATCTGAGATAGCTTTGCTGAAGTTCGAAAACGATGATGTTTTGCTCGGAAAGGACGGATATATCATTGCAGAGGATTACTATCCCGATCTCGATGAAGCCAGAAAAAATATAAAGGCGATCAATCGGTTTGCAGCTGCTCTGCCGGAGGAGATCGAATTTTCCGTTGCGGTCGCAGGACGTGCGCAAGATGTGCTTTGGTCTAAAATGCCGTCATTATATCCGGCAGAGGATCAGACCGAACGTGTTTTTGACTATCTTTATAACAATCTTGATATTTCGAGCATTGATATTTTAAATCCGCTCCGAGAGAGAGCCGATGACGGTGAATATGTGTACTACAAGACCGATCATCATTGGACTACTCTCGGTGCATATTACGCATATGCCGAAATATTAAGCGAATGGGGCATCGAGCCGCTTCCGCTTGAATACTTTACCCGTGAGACCGTAAGTGAGGAATTTTACGGTACTACATGGTCTAAAGCAGGTATGCGTTGGGTAAAACCGGACAGTATAGAGTATTTCCGCTTCGAGGGTGATGATAGCTATACGACATATATTGACGGTGAGAAAGCATTTTCAGGATTTTATGACCGTTCATACCTTGAAGAAAAGGACAAATACTCATCATTTATAGGCGGAAACAATGCTCGTGTTACTATAACATTGGGAGAAAGCGGACGTGAAAAATTGGTGCTCGTCAAGGACAGCTTCGGTCATTCTTTAGCTCCGTTCCTTGCGGCACATTTCGATCTTGAAATACTTGACCTCAGATATTTCAAAACATCGACATTGGATTTCGTTGTCGAATCCGAGGCATCGCGTGTACTGTTCATATATAATATGGACGGGATTATAAATTCAAATTCTGCGGCTATGCTGAATTTGGGAATAAAGTGAGCTGTTGTATAAGGCTTATGTCAAAATATCAGTTAATCAAACAAAGCTCCAAAGGGAGAAGAAAGGAAGCCTTCGCTCAGCGAAGGCTGTGGCTATAATAATGAAGAAAACTCTTCCGCTTTTCTTTTCGAACGCGATAGTATACGGACTAAACGCACTCTACTATTGCTTCATCCAGCTCTATATAAGCAATTTTCATTCGGAGACAACTACAGGTGTTCTGCTTGCAATAGGTCCGTTTGTTGCGATATTTGCACCGCTTTGGTGGGGAATGATCGCGGATCGTTCAAAGTCAAAGAATGCAGTGCTTGCAGTCTCTATGCTTGGCTCGGCAGTCTGCTATTTTTTGATCGGACAAGGACAGAGCTTTTGGTATCTTGCAGTTATGCTGTTTTTAACAATGCTGTTCATGGCACCATTCGGTGGACTTATTGATACCGTAACGCTTGAATATACCACAGCCAACGATGTCAAATACGGTCCGATACGTATATGCGGAACTATAGCCTTTGGCGGACTTCCAATGATACTCACGCTTTTCACCGATAAAAATATTAATATCATATTCCCGGTCTACGTGATCATGGCGGTATCCGGTGCAGTATTGATAATGCTTTCGCCAAAGGTCGCAGGTCACGGAACTGCTGAAAAGAAGCCTTCGCTCCTTCCGCTTTTTAAGGATACGAACCTTATGCTGATATTCCTCTTTGTCGGAGTATCGCAGTTTACATGGGCATATTACCTAAATTACTTCCCGGCGCATCTTACATCGCTCGGATTCTCTCAGAGCGTATGGGGAACGAACGTATTCCTCACCGCACTTGGTGAAGTTCCGTTCTTCCTGATGTTTAATAATCTTTTCGAAAAATTCGGTATGAAGCATCTGCTCGGACTAAGCCTCATACTTTGCACTGTGAGATATGCAGGACTTGCGCTGATAACGAATGCTCCTGTGCTGCTGCTCATTGGCTTTATTACCGGAGTCGCTACAACAATATTTACATACTGCGGTTCATATTACATCACGAAGAATGTACCTGATGAATCGAAAGCAAGTGCGAATCAGCTGATGTATGCGCTCGGAAACGGTGTTCCAAAGGTCTTAGCAGGTGTGCTCGGCGGAAAGATGACCGAGTCTATTGGCTGTGTTCCTTCGCTCATGCTCTGCTCAGGACTCTGCCTTATCGCACTTATAGTATTTGTTTTCACAAGAAACAGATTTGCAGAAGGAAAATGATAATAGCTTGTGACGAAAACGCTATATAAGTGCTCCCCAAAAGTTTAGACATTAGATATTAAATTGCTTGATAATGAGTTCGGTATTGAACCGGGCTCATTTCTTTTAATTTGAGAGAGATTCTCCCGTAGTATTATTATATATTCCTTCAAATTTTCAATGAATCCAATGATGGATTCAAATTTTTCGCTGTAATACATTTTAACTTTCAGTCTGCCGTTGTCTATACAGTTTCCTTTTGGGGACATACTTTGCGTAATGTTGTACTCGGTAAGAAGGCATTGGTATTCGACATATCTCTGATTTGTTGTATGTTAGGGATTGCAGAAATATAGCAATATAAAATTTCACGGTTGAACATATCGAGACCAGGCAAAAGATATACTTTCTCATCACCGATCCTGAATTCCGGTAAGTACTTTTCGCTCTTTTTCCTATAAAAATATGCACCCCAAAAGTGTCTAACTTTTGGGGTGCATATCAGTTTGGGAGAGATATTTATTTGTGTCAATTTTTTCCGGCAAGATATTTTTTGAGAGCCTGTCTCATTTCTTCTGCCTTTTCTTCTGGAGCTGTCGGATTGCAATGTGCCCATACGCCGGTCTCGCTCGAAGCCATGAACTGCTGCTTGTTGGCTGCACGGAGCACAGGGTACATTTCGATGTGGAAATGATAAAATTCTTCAAGTCCGTTGTATTTCTCGTCCTCGTTATTTACGGGAGCATTGTGCATACACATCATGTATGGGAATACCGGACGCTCGGGGAAGATAGTATCGTACATACCCGAAATGTCACGGATCATCTTTCCGAGATTGTCCTTTTCGCGGTCATTAAATTCGGCTATGTTAGCCTTGTGGGTCTTTGCAACGATGTAAATACCGTAGGTATAATCGGCAAAGAAGGGAATATATGCTATGAAATCCTCGTTCTCGTGTACGATACGGAGACCTGCATTGGTTTCTTCCTTGTTCATGCGGCAGAAAATGCACTCATGATTCTCTTCGAAATGCTCCTTTGCGGCATCAAGCTCAAGCTCGATCTTCTTCGGAAGCATAGGATAACCGTATATCTGACCGTGCGGATGAGGCATGGTAACTCCGACTTCATCACCGCGGTTTTCGAAAATGAATACATATTTGATCTCTGGATCAGCTCGCATAACATTGAAACGCTCTACCCAAAGATCGACCAGCTTGCGGATATGCGAGTCGGAAAGCTCCTTGAGAGTTCCGTGATGCTCGGGAGAATAGAGTACAACCTCACATTTTCCGTGCGATTTTCTTACCTTATAAAAATCGGTAGCAACATCATCGGGTTCCGGAGGATTCTGCGAGAGAGCCGGAAAATCGTTGTCATATTCGAGAACTTCGAAATTGTCCGGGACCTTTTTGTTCGGATTGTGATCGTTAGGATCGGGACAGAAAGGACACCAGTCCTTGGGCATCTGGGGACGGTTCTGACGGTTAGAAGCTACCATGACCCAGTCTTTTATCATGGGATTCCATCTGAGTTCTGCCATTTTAATATTACCTCTGTTTTTTTTAATAATGATTGCTTTATAATCGGTGTTAAAACACATCTATATAACATTATACCACATTTTTTGATTTTCGGCAAGTGGCAAAGCAAAAATATCTCTTGACAAATTGCACAAATTTCCGAAAAAGGCTTGATTTTTTCTATTCTGTGAGGTATAATATATGTAACCTAAAAATCCGCTGTAACTTTTTGCGGTAAAAATACACATACTACAAATGTGAATAACGAGGAAATCAAAATGCCTTTACGGAAAAAAATAAGTTCGAAGCGAGAGCTCATAAGGAACATCTTAGGTGTCGCGCTTCCGATATACTTTGCAGCTTTTACGATATTTTATATTTCAGGTTATGATGTCGTTCTCAAAGCCAGCATAGGTGATGAAAGCTGCGGATATGTCGTGTCGCGAAGCGGATTTGACAACGCAAGGTCTGCGCTCGAAGCCGAGCTTTCAAAAGACATCGGGGAATACAGTCTTGACAGCTGTGATGTAACATATTCGATAGAGTATGTCAGAGTTCCGGAATTTTTGTCTGACGATGAATGCGCTGAGATGTTATATGAAGCTGTCTCTGCCGAATATCGCATTGCGAATATGCTTTATGTAGATGGAGTTATGACTGCCGCAAATGATGATAAGATCGAGCTTGAGGAGCTTATAAGCGAGATCGAGGACGAGCTTCTTGAATCTGCCGGAGAAAGATATGATCGTGTCGAGCTCAGCAGTAAGTTGACTATTGAGGAGCAGTATTGTCCGGTGGAATATATAATGCCGATCGATGAGATAAATTCTATGATAAATCCTTTGGCAGAAGACGAGACTGTGAGAGTAAGTGCGTTCTCGTCCTTAGCACCGTCTGTTGCGGCATTTTCTATGCGAAGTGTTGTCGAGGAGGATGTGTCTGCACTTGAATATTATCTTGTATCGACCGAGACAATCGATGAGACTGTTTCATATACGACCGAATATATTGATGACCCAAATCATTTTGAAGGCTGGGAAATGCTGATACAGGAAGGCTCTGACGGTTTCCGCACGGTTACATATGAGATAAGCTCAGACCCGAATGGTGAGGAAATATCGAGAAAAGAGCTGTCTGAAACTATTCATGTAGAAGTGGTAAACGAGATAATTCAGCGAGGTTCGAAGCCTATACCGCCTACCGGAGCGACCGGAACATATATCTGGCCGTGTGAAGTGAAGGAAGGGCTTTCGTCCGGATACGGAAGCCGCGATCTGTTCGGTTCGTATGATTTTCATCTCGGAATAGATATTCCGGGTGATAAGGGTGATGAGATATATGCGTCGGACGGTGGAGAAGTTATCTGGGCAGGATTTACGCCGTCATACGGAAATTCTGTTAGGATACAGCATGATGATCATACAATGACGCTGTATGCGCATATGAGCAAGTTAGACGTAGAAGTCGGCGATATGGTATATCAGGGACAGCTCATAGGCGAAATGGGTAGGACCGGTGCGGCATCCGGAGTGCATCTGCATTTCGAGGTCAGGATCGATTCAAAAACTACAGATCCGATGAAATATCTTCCCGATCTAAAGGAAGAAGAACTTGGTGATACCGAGCAGATACTGGCAATACAGGCTTGGGAAGCACGAAAATTTTCAAAATAAACTTTAAGTCATGCTCAATATATTTGAACATGACTTATTTGTAAATAATTCGAAAATATTTGATATTGCTATTGACAAAAATGGGGGGGGGGGGTGGTATAATATTAAGGCAGTTTGACCATTGTTTATTTTTATGGAGGATAATATGAAGAGCAAACAAATAATTTCATTGACATTGCTTTGTGCAATGCTCATGTCGGCTATGTCGTGCGGCAGTGATGATACTAAAAACGATGTAACTACTGAAAATACTACAGCTTCATCGGACGAGACCACTGAAAGCAATCGCCTTACCGAGCTTGGCAGCAAGAATTTCCAGAACCGTACATTTACGATAATGGATGCGAATGACTATCCGGCTACGAACATAATCTATCCCGAGGACAGCCCGAACGGAGATATAATAAATGATGCTTTGTATGACCGCAATGCAAAGATCGAGGAACTCTATAAGGTAAAGATAAAGTACGAGCATATGGATCCTGCGAAGACCGGTACAGATGCAGTGCGTCAGTCTGTGCTTGCGGGAGATGCCGAATATGACCTGATAAATTCGACTATCGCAGGTGGTACGCTCGGAACTATCGCGACCGAGGGCATACTTGCAAATTTGGCTGAAGTTCCGTATCTGTCGCTCGACAAGGGGTGGTGGAGTAGTCTTATGTACGAAAACCTCAAGCTCAACGACAAGATATACTTCACATCTGGTGACATTTCCTATCGTATATATGTAGCACCCCATGCGGCTTACGTAAACGCAGGACTTATGGAGGATTACGGAATAGACAAGGATATATACGATCTGGTACTTAACGGTAAATGGACTATAGACGAGCTCGTTGATATGACTAAGGAATATGATCAGGATCTCAACAGCGATGGTGTTATGCATACCAATGATGATTTCTTCGGCGTTGTATTCCAGCAGCACGGCTCACTTGCGACTAATGCACTGAGCATAGCTTCCGGAGTCAATCTTTCTGAGGTAAAAGACGATACCATTGTAGTTGATCTTGCAAACGAGAAGGTTCTCAGCGTAGTCGAAAAGCTGAAGAATCTCGTAGTCGAAAACTTCAAATTCGATAATCAGAACGACATATATCTCAAGGCATTTTCCGAAAATCGTGCTATCGTCTGCATACATTTGATGAGTACGGCTATGAACGAGAAAATGCGCAATATGGATAACGATTTCCTTATAGTTCCGCTCCCGAAATATGATGAGGATCAGGAAACATACCGTTCAATGGTAAATTCGTGGAACAATGCTTTCGTTGCGATACCGCAGAACGCTGATATGGAGTTCTCCGGCTTTATAACCGAAGCAATGGCGTACGAGTCATATGTTTCGGTACGTCCGAAGTTCTATGAGCTTGTACTCAAGGAAAAGCTCACACGTGACGAGCGCGCAAAGGACATGATCGACATAATCACCGAGACCGCATATCTCGATTTTAATGCAGTATATGAGTTTGGCGGAAGTACGAATCTTCTTTTGAATGCTATCACGAAGGATGCGCCGCTTGCTTCCTCGCTTGCCTCTGCCCAGACGGCTATAGATGCGGCTATCGAAGAGCTTGTCGAAAACTGGAATCAAACAGCAGAATAATTTAAAAAGAGACTCAAACAATGAGTCTCTTTTTGGTTTATTCAACAAAACCGTTTGCAGTCAGATATTCGATTATACCCTTCGAATTAGATGCGGATACAAACAGTTCATCTTGAACTGTTGCATTCTCTGCGCATTCGCGAACGAATTTCATGGAGTTTTCAAACTGCTCTTTATCCATAGATGCGGATTGTGCAAATGGATATATCTCTTTTTCGGAAAGATCATAGTTTTCAAAGAATGTCCCTATTATCATCGGAGCTGTGTGCCACCATATCGGATAGCCGATGAGTATATTGTCGTATTCATCAAGGTCTTCCAGCAGATCCGCGATCTGCGGGCGAATATTTTCATCTCGCTCGATCTTTGCCAGTTCAGCACATATAATCTGTCGGATAAGCAGTTGACGGTTCTATTCTTAAAATATTTGCTCCTGTCCGTTAGTTTATCGCATTTGCTATTTTTTCGGTATTTCCTGAACTTGACCATGAAAAATATACTATAAGGCTTTTTTCGATAGGCTTTGGGGAAGATCGATAATTTCTATATCAGAATCGGTCTCTTCATCTGCATATTCAGAAACTGATGTATCTGAGACATTTGATGTTGGCATATCAGTTTTAGTGTTGAATGATGACTGTCCGCAAGCGTTTACGGAAAGAAATATCATAAGTATCGTAAATATACAGATAATGTTTTTCATAGCTTTATTTTTACAGGCATTCATTAAGAATAGCGTATATCTCATCATGATCTATAGTACGCGGATTCGATTTTATTATGTTGCAGGTATCTGCGACCTCACGCAACAATTTCGGCGTGATTTCGCATTTTGACCTAATCTGACCAAGCTTTGACGGAAGACCGCATTCGGATATCAGAGCTTGAAGTGCATCAATGCCATTGTCAGCTGTATCTACATCAAATACAGCTTTTGCAAAGCGTGTTAGCTTTTTTTCCGCATCACATAGAATGTGACGGCAATAGATCGGCTGTATGACCGCAAGTCCTTGACCGTGATTGCAGTCGGTGAACGCGCCGAGTTGATGCTCTATTTGATGTACCTGAAAGTCTGTTGATCGTCCGCATTTTAATATGCCGTTTTCTGCCATAGCCGAATCCCACATGAGGTTGCTTCTGGCTTCAATATCGTTTATGTCTTTCATAAGACGGCGCATATTCACTACCGTGTTATGCATGACAGCCAATGCAATATCGTCTGACACATTGTCACAGTCTGAATTGCCGAGATAGGTCTCCATAGCGTGACTCAATGTGTCGAATGCTCCCGAAAATACTTGAATTTCTGGGACAGTCAGCGTGTGATAAGGGTCGAGTATCGCAAAGCTCGGAGCGACTCCGAAAATTCCGCCTTTCCAATTTTTTTCTTTATGTGTTATAACACCACCGGCATTCATTTCAGCTCCTGTTCCAGATGCTGTGACAACAGCTCCCACAGGTATGCCTGACTTTGGGAATATACCGTTTTTGTATTCCATATTCCAAATATCTTCGCTGAGAAGTGTCTGTGCAGCTATAACCTTACAGCAGTCGATAACGCTTCCTCCTCCGACTGCTATGATCAGGTCTGCATTATATTCACGAGCGATTTTTACTCCGTCCTGAACTTTTTTGTATGTAGGATTCGGCATGATACCTGGAAACTCAATTATTTTCTTGTCTGCCTTGAGCAATAATGAGTGTATCTCTTCGTAAATTCCGTTTCGTTTTATCGCGCCTTCGCCGTATGCCAACATGACGGTTTTCCCGAATTTGCCAAGTTCCTCATCGAATGCTTTTTTTGCCGAATTTTTTCCGAAGTATACCTTTGTTGGGTATGAATATGTAAAATCCTTCATTAAATTATCTCCATTTATCATTTTCCGGTTTTAGACGTAATTTCATCTATAATATTCATTGCATTCAAGCTGCGAGGATAGCCGATAAACGGCATACATTGCTCGACAATGCTGTGTAATATCTCCTTGTTGTTTCCGATGGCAAGATTTCCGGCAACGTGTCCTCTGAGCTGATTTTCGCATCCACCTTGTGCAAGGATGAAGCAAAAGGTTATCATTTCGCGCTCCCTGTCATTTAATCCCATCCTTGTGTAGTAATCACCGAAGCAGTTTGATGCGAGCCAACGGTTTATATTTCGGCGCAATATCGGGGAATCTGTCTGACGCTTTTCCATATCTTTTCCGAATAGTTTGACTTGCTTTTCAAGACCTTTTTCGAAACGTGTATTTTCGTCAGTAGTCGAACTTAATTCAAGCGGAAGTTTAATATTGCAAAGCTCCATAACATCGTTAGAAGCATTTAAAAAGTCAAGTGTCCGTCCGATGCCGAGATATGCGGTCGCCTGATAAATTATCTCTTTCACCGCTGTAGGCTCTATACCGTTATTTAGTGCGGTATAGAGTATATTTTTAAATCCGCTTATTCCACCACAGCCTATAAGCACAGAAAGAATACAGATCGTTCGCTCCTTTTCTGTGAGCTTGTTTTCCGGAAGAACATCCTTTTTCATAAAATTTCCAATGATCTGCAAGAACTCCGGATCGGTTTCCATAAGCTTGTCTGTAGAGCTGCCAAATAATTGCTGCAGTTCTTTTTCTGTTAGTTTTTCCATTGATAATAAACTCCTTTATCTTATAAAATTTGTCAGCAACTTTTGATTTATAGGGTGTTCCATGCCGTTTTCTTTTCCGAGTGCGATACATTTTATCAGCCATGCCATGTTCTTTCCAATATTGTACATTGTCATCAGTCCTTCTTTGTCCTCAGCGACCTCATTAGGCTGCGCACCGTAAACGTGATTCCAATAGGTTGAAGAAACTATTGGCATTGAACAGATCGTAAAATATTTGTTTATTACATCGAATGAAGCTGTAGTTCCGGCTCTGCGAGCGGATAATACAGCAGCCGCTGGTTTAAAAGCAAATGCAGCACTTCCCGAATAAAAAGCTCTGTCCATAAATGAAAGCAGTCTTCCGCTTGGATGCGCGAAGTATACCGGTGAGCCAAAGACGAAGCCGTCAGCGTTTTTTGCTTTCTCAACAAATTCATTTACCGCATCATCGAATACACACCGACCAAGCTCTCTGCATTTTCTGCAAGCGATACAGTCGCTTTCGGCATTATTTCCGATGAAGAATTGTTCTGTACCGATTCCTTCCTCTACCAATGCGCGTTCTACCTCGGATAATGCTGCATTTGTACATCCATTCTTTCTGGAGCTTCCGTTTACAAGTAATACTTTCATATTTTTCTCATACTTTGCGTGTGGAATATAACAACGCAAAGTTCCTTTCTATAATTTTGTCATGCGGATCGCGGAAATTTTCTTACAGTGATCATAATTTACTGTTGCAATCGTTTTGATTTTGTGTTATAATATGGTTATATGAACCGATTGCTATTACCTATTATACAATACGGTTGTTACTATCGGTCAATGCTTTTTTGAAGAAAAAATCGTGAATTTTTTGTAAACGTATGAGGGGTATTGAGATGTATACGATGATGCAGGTTTGCAGGGAACTGAATATGACTTATCAGACCTTGAAATTTTATTGTAACGAGGGACTTGTTCCGAATGTAAAGCGAGATGAGAACAATCGGAGAATTTTTGATGAGCGGGACGTGAAATGGATAAAAAATCTTTCATGCCTGAAAAAATGCGGTTTTAGCATAAAGGAGATGAAGGAATATTTGGAATTGTGCTTGCAGGGAGAGAAAACTATACAACAAAGAAAAGAAATGCTGTCGAAGAAGCAGGCTGCGCTGCGTGATACGATACAAGAGCTTGAGGACAGTATTGCATATATAGATTGGAAACAGAATTTTTATAACGAGGTACTTGACGGAAAGCGACCGTATGTGAGTGACCTTATACGGACGCAGGATTGACATTTGACGACTTCTTCAAAAGATATGCCCACCAAAAGTTTCTAACTTTTGGTGGGCATATCTTTGCTTGGAAATATTTTTAGTTATTCAACAAAACCGTTTAATGTATACGGTTTACAAAAATCAGTTAAGGCAGTTTTCTCGAATATCCTCTTCTAACTTAGCAAGGTTTGATTTCAGAGCTTCGCTCTGCGCTGCAACATTTGATGCAATCGAATTTTCCTCTTTAAAACTCTTATTTATGACATTTACAATTGGGTTGCCGAGCGCATTGTTATAGGTATAGCAAAAATCGAGGATCATAGAAGAACGGATCAGATCGAACATCCGTGCGGAATCGTCATCGCGGGAATACTTGGTCTTGAGCGCAACCTCAAAATAAGCGGGGAGCAGAGAATCATGGTTCGAAGCAGAGAGTGCTTCCATGACCGCGCCTGCCATATCCGGGTCGGGGCAGGTTACAGGCATTGAAAAGGCGTTGTGTGTATTGCGGCTGGCAGAGACATAATTTTCCTGCGCTTCGTCATACTTCGGGTAAGGAAGAATACCATATGGGCTATTCATATTACGCAGATAAATAATTGCTTCATCAATCTCGGCGGTCATCATGAGGATCTTGTCAGCAGCGAACATACTTGTCAGATTATTGAACGCTTCGACCTCAGAAGCTGTCGTATCCGAAAGGTTGCAGTCGAATGAGCCGGGTGTGTTGTAGAGCAGCTTATAAAGCTTTTCGCAGACGTTAGCATCGTGCTCAGATCCAAATGAAAATTCACGTGTTCCATCGGAATTGTTGGTATAAGTGTTCATTGCGGTCGAAATAATGAAGCCGTTCAGATGGTTATAGTTGTGAACGAGGAAACCAAGCTCATCGTTTTCATCGTAGTTACCATCGCTGTTTATATCGTTCGAGGCAATGGAGGCGATCTCCATCAGCTTGTCGAGCGTCCATTTTCCTTCGTCAACGAGCGAATAGAGATTTTCAAGCTTATAGGTCTCGGCGAGGTTGGTGTTGAAATAGATTCCGAACGCATCTTTAATATAACCGAGCGAGACATCGCCGGCGATAAAGAAGAGCTTGCCGTCTATCGAGACATTTTCCGCCATATTTGCGAGATAATACGGCTTTTCAAGGTCGATGTAGCGGTTATTCATGAGATCCATGAATATGCCTGTACGCATACGAACCGGCGAGTTTCCAATCATCAGATCTACCCAGTCATAAAGGTCGTCACCTGCCATGATGGTATTGGTTATGTGGCTCATATACGGCTCGCGTGCAGCTGCCATATGACCGTCCATCTTGACACATTCGATATTGACATTGAGCCTTTCTTCGACCGAGCGTATGCTCTCATAGAGCGCATCGTTGACAATATCACCGTTTTCTACATCCGAGTAGAATTCATCGGCGACCTCGGCACGATAAAGAAAGGATACTGTCTCGCCATCGAAGTTTAGATCTGCAGGGAGATCGTCGGTGATCACTTCTGATGTGGTGTCGGCAGGAGTAGTTGTAATTTCCTGCGCGGAAGTGTCAGATCCAACTGCTGCTTCACCACAAGCTGTAAAATTTGCGGCTATCAGCAGTAGGCACAGTAAAAATTTCGGGGGGGGGGGCAAAATTTTTTTCATAAATGTGTACCTCTTTTTAAAAATCGTTGGTTTCCCACAATCTAATTTTATCATATTTTTTTATTAAATGCAAGAGGGAATTATGCTGTTTAGTATAATAATCCTGCTATCTTGACACAATATTCGAGAATTTATCTAAAAAAACCTGATCAATAATTATAGGTAGATCATAGCTCAAAATCAGAAACGAATCATTGCTGATTTGCTGCGATCTGTCACTTGACTCAATTGAAGTAGAGCCGATGCGGTCGAACTAAAGCAACCGATATGTACGAGGTATTGGAGCACGTTGAATGGCAGGGCGGCTGGTACACGATGGAGCAGCTCAAGACTGTCTGCG
>CAZRVL010000030.1:0-21651 GCA_964603455.1 uncultured Lachnospiraceae bacterium | reverse complement strand
GTCCTGCAGTCGGATATTTGGTTATACAGACCTGGACTTTTTCACCGTCCTTTGCACCGTTTCGTGCAGACGGCGGTATCTTGACCTTAAAGGTCAGCTTAGGATCATCCGGCTTGACTATAAAATGTTCGGTAGGCTTTGGGCGCGGAAGCTTTCCGCGGACTTTTTTCGGGAGATGATGGTTTTCCACAACGACTCTGAAGCCGCCGACAAGCTCGGTGACGGCACGCTCCAATATTCGAACGATCTCGCCCTGTTTTTTATCGTTTTTATCGCGTTTATGGGTCGCGACAAGCTTCACCTGAACTCTGTCACCGTTCATCGCACCGAGTGTATATTCGGTCGGGATATATATTTCTTCCCCGTTTTCGGAAACTGCGAAACCAAAACCGCGAGTCGTGGCGCGGTATATACAGTTTATCCTGCCGCTGCCTTCGGTCTTTACTATATTTCCTTTTTTTGTAAAGGTAAGCTCACCGATATGTTCGAGGTGATCGATCGCTTCGGCAAAAAGGTCGTAATCCCCCGGTTCGAGTGTCAGAACATCGGTCATATCCCGCATATCCATCGGAACATACAGGTCGCTTTTTATCAGTTCAAGTATTGCTTGGCTCATTGCTTCGAGCGTTTTCTTATCAGTCATTTTTACTCCGAAATCTATAAATTTAAAAATACCGCCATCGCTCAAATGAGGCGACGGCGGCGGTCATCACACGGCTTTTCAAAAGCCGTTATCGTATTAAATATGCACCGCTTGATACGGAATTATTCCTCAACGGTATCAGCGTTTGCCTCGGTATCGGAAGAAGCATCATCCTCATCCGCGGTGGTATCAGCAGTGTCAACACTGTCGGACACGGTGGTGTCAGAGCTCGAAGAACCGGAGCTTATGATACCCGAATAATCGGTTGTGGGCTGGAAGATATACATTGCAACAACAATAAGGCAGAATACTATCGCAACTACCGAAGTAGCCTTAGAAAGTATCTTATCCTTTGTTGCGCCCTGATTCTTACCGTAAAATGTATCTGCGCCGCCTGCTATTGATCCGGACAGACGATGATCCTTGCTGTCCTGAAGAAGGACTGCTGCCACGAGAAATACTGCTGCGATGAGCAGAAGAATGCCAAGTACGATTTCCATAAAAAACCTCCAAAATAATCACGTGCATATGGATTCACACGCTATAAAATCATGCTTATATTATTTTACCATAAAATCGCCGTTTTTGCAATAGTTTTTCGAAAAAAAGTCCATGATTTTTCGGAACTTTTTTCGAAATTTACTGTATATTTTGCCCCATAGCCGCTTTTTCGGCTCGAAATTCATCTATATACGCTTTAAATTTATCGTATACCGCACGCTCGATCGAACTCGTATAGAACATTCCGCGCTTTTCGAGAACTTCCATTCGCTTTGCTCTATCACGCGCATAAGAGATCGGCATTCCGCAGACAGCAGATATTCCCTCCGGAGTCAAAAGCTTAAGCTCATGCAGTACGAATGCCGGAGCTAAAAGTCGCACCGCGAACATATCCGCTTCCCTCTCGAACGAAAGCTTGCGACCCGTGAAAACGAAACGCTTTTCGCCAAGGCGGTATTCATGACCCAAAAATATATGTCCGAGCTCATGTGCTGTGGCAAAACGCACCGTTTTGGTATCAAGCGAATCATTATATATGATAGTCCAGCTCTCACCATCGAACATACTGACTGCGAGCTCTGAGGGCTTAAGTTCCTTCACGGCTGAATCTCTTATGACTTTTATCCCTGCCTGTCTGGCGATATTCGTGACCTTTACCGGCAGTCTGCAAACGTCAAATTCAAGCTGGCATCTCCATGAAGCATCACGGCAGAAACGGTACAAACCGTAAAATGCGCCTATCGGTTGTTCTATCAAAAGTCCTGATCTGTATCCGGAGCAGCCGCGATCTTTTCGAGCTGTTCCCCACTCATTTTTTCATTGGTCGGTGCTATCGAGCCGTCCTCGGATTTCGCCGCACGGAATACCGTTCTTCCGCACATCAGCTCATTTACCGCGCTCTTAAAATCTTCGTCGCTGCGGTATAATGCGATAAGCTCACGCTCATCGTCACTGAGGTCGCTGCTGCTTTCGAGTCCGAGTAGCCATGCCGCATCGACTCCGAGCACCTCGGCTATCATATTTATCCGGTTCTGCCTTGGGATGAATTTACCCGAAACATACTGGCTCATCGCCGATTTCGGTATCTCCGTTATCTTACAGAGCTCAGCCTGCGAGATCTTCTTTTCTTTTAATGCGAGTTTCAGACGCTCATCAAACAATGCCATATTTTAACAATGTCCTTTCTTTTTCCATTCTATTATCAATATTATTATACACTTTTTTCACGAAAAAATCAAGTGATTTTTGAAAAAATCACAAAAAAATTTTAAAAAAGCTATTGACAATTTCAGGAAATCATGGTATAATTGGTTTAGTCAAGTTGAACAGTTCAATTTGCCTGTACGGCTGCGCACCGTCGTTTACAATATCCAATACAGAATACATATAACCAAAGGGGAAGTATGCGCCATATTGCGCATAGACCTTCATAATCAGGAAGGATGGTAAAATATGAATCTCTATTCATCACGTCATTTCGCTCTGACAAATATACAAAAAAGCGGCAAAAAGCAGATCGCCGGGATCCTCGACTTCAAGGGGCTGCCATCGGTATGCGGAGCTGAAAACGAAGTGCTTGCGGCAGAACATGGGACAGTTATTGCCGCAGGACGCTGTACCGCTCCCAATTCGCGCATCCACAGACTCGGAACATATGTGACAATAAGCGGTCACGATGGAGCAACTGTGACTTACTCTCGGCTTGCGGCAAGATATGTATCACCGGGAGAGTATGTTGAGATCGGGCAGCCGATCGGTGTCGAAGGGAACACAGGTGCAGGCTCGGGAATTTTTCTCAGACTTGAATTTCGTCGAAACGGCAGATTGATCGACGGATGTGCTTATCTCGGAATCAAGCCAGAGCTGCGTGAATTTACTTTAGTTCCGTCTTCGCCGGCTGAGATCGTCTGCAATATATGCAACATTCCGCTCGACACCCGGCGCGCCATCGACCGTACACCGCGCTCGGATTATGTTTGGCAGCAGCTTTTATCGAATCTGCGCATCAGATGAATAAAAATTCTCCGTATCGTCAACAATCGCACCATAAACGATATTTTTTGAAGGGTCTTCGCTGATCGCGAGGTTTTGGGCGAATTATGATAAAGGGCTGTCAAAAACGTGTTATCGTATTGAACGATACAAGAAGCAAATACTTTGATTCTGTCTGCTTCACTCTAAAGGCAGAGCTGCCACGACAGAGCCGCCGCTCGGATATTTTAAATGAAGCAAGATCTATAATCAACTCTGCGACACCGATATGCGAAATGCCAAAGCATTCGGATGGGATACTCGCTTATTTTTCGGGGGTTGCGACTACCGCCGGAGCTATCGCGTTGGTTGCTTATTTCATAATTTAGTCGGGGGAGAGATGCTTTCGGCTTTCAAAAGCATTTCTCCCCTTCATTATTAAAGTGTCAAAAAATTATCAGAGATCGTCCGCATCCTGTACGGGCTCTTCACGCGGCTTTCCCGATAAGGATCTATCGCTCGGCGGATATATCCCAAATGCGAGATCGCCCGTGCTTGATCTGTATATCCCGGTATAGCTGCCCAGAACATCGGTATCCTCGCCCGACATATCATATGCTTCGACCGCTTCTTTCCACTTTTTCTTTTTCATATGCTCTGCTCCTTGGTTTTTATTCGTTCGAGCCTTATCGAACAGGTATATTATATGCAAAAGTGAGCAGAATATAATTAACAAATTATTCATAGCCACCTGCTTATATATTTCACAAAAAAATGATATAATGGTAATGTTATATTTTGTTCGTAGCATATCCGGGAAATACAGTCGCATACCGGCTCATGCCGCAAGGGTAAGATCGCCTATTTGCCATGCGGAGAGCGGATTGATTTTCGGCTGTAAGATTTTAAAAGCACTGAAGGTCTTCAGTCTTTTTCGTATACCCGAATTACCGAAGCGTTGACTTCATACTTACATATATTAAACATTTATTCCCTCACCATGCTGTTTGTGAGGTCTTTGGGATATTTCTCAAAGTTATACATGATCGAAAGGAACGTGAATCTATTGGCAAAAAAGAAAAATGACAGCAAACTCAAGGTCATATCGCTGGGCGGACTCGGCGAGATCGGAAAAAACATAACGGTACTTGAATATGAGAACGACATAATAATCGTTGATTGCGGACTCGGATTTCCGGACGATGATATGCTCGGTGTCGATCTTGTGATACCGGATGTATCATATCTTGAAAAGAATCTTGACCGCGTGAGAGGCTTCGTTCTCACGCACGGACACGAGGATCACATCGGTGCTCTTCCCTATGTTTTGAAAACTGTAAACAAACCGGTATACGGAACACGCCTGACTGTCGGAATAGTTGCGAACAAGCTCGCTGAGCACGTTTTCCGCGAAAAGCCGGAGCTCAACACTGTCGAAGCCGGAGAGACTATCAAGCTCGGTGTGTTTTCGATAGAATTTATACACGTGAACCACTCGATAGCCGATGCGTGTGCGCTGTCGATAAAGACTCCGGTCGGAGTGGTGTTCTTCACAGGCGACTTCAAGCTCGATCTGACACCTGTCGATGGTCAGGTGATGGATATTCCGCGAATCGGTGAGATCGGAAACGATGGCGTTGCCCTGCTCTGCTGTGAGTCCACGAACGTTGAGCGTGCCGGCTATACTCCTTCGGAAAAGAAGATCGGACGCTCGCTTGACGGAATACTCATGCAGCACCCCGAAAACCGCGTTATAATCGCAACATTTTCTTCGAACGTACACCGTGTACAGCAGATAATAAATGCAAGCGCGGCACACGGACGCAAGGTTGCGGTCACAGGCCGCTCGATGACGAACATAGTCAAGACTGCTATCGAGCTCGGCTATATGAACGTCCCAGATGGAACGCTGATCGACATTAATGAAATAAAGCGTTACAAAGACAATCAGCTCACCATAGTCACAACAGGAAGCCAGGGTGAACCGATGTCAGCTCTTTACAGAATGGCATTTTCTGATCACGACAAGGTGGAGCTCGGCTCAAACGATCTCGTAATAATCAGCGCAAATCCGATACCCGGAAACGAAAAGTTTGTCGGTCGTATAATAAATGAGCTGTACAGAAAGAATGTCAAGGTATTGTATGATGCTCTGGCGGACGTTCACGTTTCGGGACACGCCTGCCAGGAGGAGCTTAAGCTCATGCACGCGCTCACGAAGCCGACCTACTTCATGCCGATACACGGAGAACAGCGTCATCTCATCACGCACAAGAAGCTTGCGCAGGAGATGGGTATGCCCGAAAATCACATTTTCGTCTCGGAGATAGGTAAGATACTTGAAATCGGACGCGACGGCGCAAAATGGAACGGAATGGTTCCTGCCGGAAAGATACTCGTTGACGGCTACGGTGTCGGAGATGTTGGAAACATCGTTCTCCGCGACCGCAGACATTTGGCGCAAGACGGTCTTATCGTTGTCGTTGCAACCGTCGATATTGACGAACAGATGATATTGTCCGGACCCGATATAGTTTCACGTGGATTCGTATATGTGCGTGAATCGGAGCAGCTTATGGAGCAGGTGCGCACGATCGCAAAGGATGCGCTTACCGAATGCCTCGAAAACGGCATAACAGACTGGACTGAGCTAAAGGGTCATGTAAAGGATGATCTTTCGAAATTCCTTTATGCCAAGACCAAGCGCAAGCCTATGATACTTCCGGTCGTCATGAATATTTAAATATTTCGAAATGCCGACTTTGGTCGGCATTTTTGATAGGTATTCTTTTTGAAAGGTGGTAGTGAAATGAAGCTTATAGATGCTGTTTGCAACGGATATTTTGACCGCGTTATGAATCTTTACGATACGGCATTTCCCGCGGATGAGAAAAAGCCGTGGCAGATGATACTTGACAAACGTCGCGAAGGCTTTACAGAGATCTATGCAATAGTATCGGATGACGGTGAATTTCTCGGAGAAATGATCGCCGTGAAATCGGAAAATATAGTTTTGCTCGACTATTTTGCAATATCCCCGGATCATCGCGGAAACGGGATCGGCTCGGAGGCTTTGAAGCTGCTGTTTGATAAATATAGTGGCAGCAGAGTTGTGATAGAGATCGAGAGCTGCTATGTTCCCTGCGGCAATTCCGAGCAGAGGAAAAAACGCAAGGATTTTTATCTGCGCGCCGGAATGAATGATGACGGAGTGCGTGTCAAACTTTTCGGAGTCGAGATGGAGCTCATGTCCTTTGGCGAAGCTATTGACTTCAATGAATATTTGGCTTTCCAGACCTCGTTATACGGCGAGAAATTTTCCGCAAACATAGAACTTATAAACAAAGAGAAATAAGTAATGGATATACAAATAATAGATAATGACCGCAAAGACGATATAAATATCCCGAATGAGCCGTTTTCTGTGTTCGGAAGGATGACTCCGACCTACATCTGCGGAAAATGGGGATATGACATTTCGTATTTCAGCGATGACGAGATCACAGATATGTGTTTCCCGAACGAAAATTACGATTACGAAAAAATGAAGACCGATCATGTATTTATCGGAGCTTATGAGGACGGGAAATGTGTCGGGCTTGCAATATTACAGGATGCGTTTTTTAAATATATGTATTTATACGACCTGAAGGTCTCGGCAGAATACCGAAAGAACGGTGTCGGGATGGCTCTTATTCGAAAGGCTCATGAGGTCTGCGCAATTCGCGGCTACCGCGGAATATACACCATCGGACAGGATAACAATCTTGCCGCATGTCTCTTCTATCTTAAATCAGGCTTCGTCATCGGTGGACTCGATACAAATGTATACAAGCACACCTCTCAGGAGGGAAAATCGGATATTTTGTTCTATTCGGACGGTCAGGGCTGATCAAAAAAAGATTTTTCTCGAAAAAGGTTGACAAATCCGACAAAATAAGGTATAATATCTTATGAGAAAACTTTCGGCTGCGAAAGTAATTGTAATTATCAAAGGAGTACATACTCATGGGAAAATTCACAGTTAAAACCGTTCCTACCGGAATCAAGTTCGATCTTTTGGCGCGAAACGGTCAGGCGATCGCCTCCTCGGAGGTATACGTCTCGGAAAATTCATGCCTCAAGGGAATTGAAAGCGTCAAGAAAAATGCGCCTATCGCAAACATCGAAGATCAGACCGTCGAGGGCTTCAAGACCGAGGTAAATCCGAAATTCGAGATATACAACGACAAGAAGGGCGAATTCCGTTTCCGTCTCAAGGCTCGCAACGGCGAAATAATCGCTACCTCTGAGGGCTATACCGCAAAGGCAGGCTGTCTCAACGGTATCGAAAGCGTAAGAGAAAACGCACCGGATGCAGAGATAGTAAAGGAATAAGTTTTTTATGACAGTAAATATAATAGGCATTGCGCTGATGGCAGTCCTGCTTATAACCGATCTGTGTTTCTGCTTTATCGGCACAACTCGCGGTATAAGGCAAGCGAGACTGTCAAGCTTGTTCAAAAGCAAACCGTTAGTGATGCTGCGCTGCATTTCGCTTGCAGCTTCGATTATGTTTTTGGGAATAATATTTCCGACTGAACTATTCGGTTGGCATTCGATGAAGGCGTTTATCACATATATCATAGTGCTCACGGTATTCGCGGTCGTGTATCTGGTCGTGCGTGTGTTGGATGCTCTGCTGTTTAATGGGATATATCAGCTAATGCTGACTGCAATTTCCTCGGCAATATTTATTTTCAGTGCAATATCGTCACACTATATTCCGCTTTTGATCAGTTCTGTTATATTTGCCTTGTGCAGCACGGCTTGTATTTTGTCAGGTCATATAGCTTTGCAAAATCCGAACGACATTTGACTTTTTCCGTCATATAAGTGAAAATCGTAAAAAAAGCCCTTGACATAAGGGGCTTTTTTTGTTATAATGTTCTTGAAAACTTAAATTGATCTTGGAGGGAAACAAAATGATCGCATTAAACAGACAAACGGTTAAGGACAAAATATACGCCTGCTGGCTCGGAAAGAACATCGGCGGCACTATGGGCACTCCGTATGAGGGTCGCACCGAGATGCAGGACATTCAGGGCTTCAAGACCGAGCCCGGTGTCGTTCTCCCGAACGATGACCTCGATCTCCAGCTCGTATGGCTGAAGGCTATCGAAAATGAAGGTCCTAAGAAGCTGAATGAACAGATACTCGGAGAATACTGGGTCTCCTACATACCGCCGCATTGGAATGAATACGGTATCTGCAAGAGCAATATGGGTGCAGGACTTATACCGCCGCTCTCGGGAAATTACGAGAACGATTGGAGACACTCGAACGGCGCATGGATACGCACAGAGGTCTGGGCGTGCATGGCTCCCGGCTGTCCCGACATCGCTATGAAATATTCGAGAATGGATGCCTGTGTTGACCACGGTGACGGCGAGGGCACTTATGCGGCTATGTTCGTTGCGGCTATCGAATCAGCTGCGTTTGTAATAAACGATCTGAGAAAGCTTATCGATCTCGGTCTTTCGAAGATACCTGCCGAATCGCACGTGGCACGGACTATAAGGGTTCTTCTCGACTGCAAGGACAACGGAATAGGCTGGAAGGAAGCAAGACAGATAATTGTCGATGACTGTGCCGATCTCGGTTGGTTCCAAGCCCCTGCGAACGTTGCATTCGCTATGCTCGGACTGCTTTACGGCGAAGGCGATTTCAAGAAGTCGATGATATATGCGATAAACTGCGGAGACGACACCGACTGCACCGGTGCTACTCTCGGCTCGATATTCGGAATACTCAACGGAACTGCCGGCATACCCGCCGACTGGAAAGCTTATATCGGCGATAACATCGTTTCGGTAGCCATCGACCGCGGCACACTTTGGGGAATACCGCCCACCTGTACTGCCCTGACCGATCGCGTATTCGGAATGATACCGTCTATGCTCAAGGCGAACAATGCGAATGTCTATCTCGCCGATTCGGACAATATTCCGGAGAGCGACATTGAAAGATATTGGAACAATTCAGTCGCAAATTCGCTTATCGAAATACCCGGAAATTCCTATCTCACAGACTTCATCTGGGCAGACTGCCGCGTTGTATATCCTGACGGTCCGAAGGTTTCGGCTGACGGAAAGGTCAAGATAAAGCTCGTCATAAACAACAAGGTAGACACTCTCGGAAACATTCCGCATCAGCTCACACTGAAATGGCATCTCCCCGAGGGCTGGAACGTTTCGGGCATTCCGAGCACCTGTGTGCTTCAGGCAAGAAGCCGCTACACCGTTCCGTTCATCGAGCTTGAAGGCACTGTCGAGGTCGGTCAGAAGCTTGATGCGGTGAACAGGGTCATACTTGAAATAACCGCGCCCTCTCGTCCGACTGCCGGTCTTATCGGTATCGTTGTGTTGGGCTGACCGAATATTCGGCAAGAAAATATCCGACCTGTGGATCTCACAGGTCGGATATTTTCTTTATTCAGTCTTCAAGAGCCTTCTTCTATTTTCGTATGAGAAGCACATATTTCCGAAGCCGCCCCAGCTGCCGAGCTTTTTATGCTCTTCGATTATTTCGGCAAGTATGCCGTCCTTTTTATTGTAGTCAAACAGCGGATTTACAAATCCGCCCGTCCACATTCCGCTGAGATAAAACTCACGTTCGAGGACGAGAGTCCTTGCTCCGGCACGTGCAGCGGCAATTCCTGCGACCGCTCCTGATGGTCCTCCGCCGACTACTATGACATCATATTCGCCCGTCACGGGAGTCGAGATATTTTCGTTTATATTCATGATGGTATTCCTTTCTTCTATCCGCTCTGCCGCGAAAAATATTTTATAATATTTTATCACATTATATTGACTTTGTAAATGCAATATGTTATAATGTTTTTATAATTTATTTCACTTATGTGTTGTTTCGGAGGTATTATGGAGCTGCCCGAGGTGCTGCTGTATGCAGCTTTTAGAAATAAGGTCAAATTCGATTTTGAATTCGAGCAGTTTGACTGCACGGTCATATTTTTTCTCGAACGCGGTGAATATGAATTTTCCATCGGCGAGCTGTCGGGAAAATCCTGTCCGGGCGAAGCGGTGATATGTCCGCCGGGAATGATATTTCGCAGAAAGGTGACAGAACCGGTAGATCTGCATATTTTAAGGCTCGTTCTGCCCGATCACGAAAAAATAGATGCAAAGCGGATAAAAATTCGTGATATTTCGCGCATAAAGCAGGATCTGTCATTTATGCCGATCGGGATAAAACACAGCTTTACAGAGTTCGAACGGCATTTTCTGCTCGATATTTGGTACACATTAAAAAATGAAAGCGATGTACGTCAGGTCTGCGATGAGCTGATGGAAAGGGGAAAACGAATGCTTGATGAAAACATTCGGATTCGACAACCGCTTGGCGATATTGCCGAGCTTGTCGGGCTGTCTCCGGTCGCTCTGACACGACGATTCAGGCGCGCTTACGGAATGACACCGAACGAATATCTGATCGGACAGCGCATAGCGGCAGCACAGCGTTTGTTGTGCGAGACCGATATGTCTTTAGCCGAAATCGCAGAGGTCTGCGGATATGAAAATGAATATTATTTTTCCGCAAATTTCAAGAAAAAAGTCGGCGTACCGCCCGGAGCTTATCGAAAAAGTGCATTTCTATAATTGTGTTTTAGCATTATGCACAAATCGACACGTCCGATTTTGTGAATAGTTCCGAAAATCAAAATACCCTCTTGACAAAACGTTCATATTGTGGTATTATATTTACAGGAAGTTCGGAATGAACTCCGACTAAAATAATTTTATTTTCAAAGGAGAATTTCTCTATGAAACGCATTCTTACATCCGCGTTCGCCCTCCTTATGGTCGGCGCACTCGCTATTCCTTCCGCAGCAGCTGAAGTAGTTGGTTCTAACTCCGCTAACGTTACTGCTACCGTATCCGGTGTATCCACCGAAGCTCCGAAGCTCGATGGTAAGATCGGCAAGTATGAATATTCCGAGATCAAGTACACTAAGGACGATCTCCGCGTAATGGGCGAAGATACCGATGCTCTCATCAAGACCGATGTCAAGATCTACGCTTCCTACAGCGAAGAAAAGTTTTATTTTGCAGTAGTTGCAGAGACCCCCGATTTCGTTCAGACCTCTGATCCTGTTTCCAATATGTGGCAGATGCACTGCCTCCAGCTCTCCTGCGCTAAGGGCGATGAGACCACCGCTTCTACTCGTTCCGAGTACGGCTTCTCTCGTAACTCCAAGACCGATGATCTTCTCTTCAACGCATGGGCTGATGAGTACAAGGCTGCATGGGCTCCCGACACCACCGGTAAGGATTTCGTAGTCGTTACCGAAAATGGTTACACCACTTGGGAAATCGCTATCCCCGCTAAGTCCTTCGGTGTTGATTCCTTTGAGAAGGGCGAAAAGGTTAGACTCAATATGTGTCTCTGCCTCGGTACCGGTTCTGACAACCTCGCTCAGTTTGAGTGGTCTACTGGTTGCGGAAGCGGAAAGGACGCTACCAAGTATGCAGTTCTGACTCTCGGCGATGCTATCGAAGTTCCGAAGGCAGCCGCTCAGACTCCTGATACCATCTCGATCACCGTTGCAGCTCTCGCTCTTTCGGCAGCAACTGCATTCGTAGCTATCAAGAGAAAGCACTAAGTTAATCTTAATAAGCTCAAACGGTCAGCATAAAGCTGACCGTTTATTTTTTTGTTGAAAACCTTGACAAATCTTCTATTTTGTGATATTATTATATTGATAAAAAGTCAGGAGGTTCAAAATGCTGAAAATCAATCATCTTACGAAGGTCTACGGCGATAAGCGTGCGGTCGATGACATTACGCTGCATATTCTTCCCGGTGAGATATACGGCTTCATCGGTCACAACGGCGCAGGAAAGACTACTACGATAAAATCAGTCGTTGGCATATTAAAATTTGATGAAGGCGAAATATTTATCGATGGAAAATCTATAAAAGATTCGCCGCTCGAATGCAAACGGCAGATAGCTTATATCCCGGACAATCCCGATCTGTATGATTTTATGACCGGTATCGGTTATTTGAATTTTATTGCGGATATTTTCGGTGTCAGTGCCGATGAACGCAAGACTAAGATCGACAAATATGCCGGAATATTTGAGCTTACAAATGATCTGAATCAGTCTATCGCCGCTTATTCTCACGGCATGAAGCAGAAGCTTGCCGTTATCGCGGCATGGATGCACTCACCGAAGCTGATAATAATGGATGAACCTTTTGTCGGTCTCGACCCGAAAGCATCACATATTTTAAAAGGAATGATGCGCGAGGTCTGTGACATGGGCGGTGCGATATTCTTTTCAACACACGTTCTCGAAGTCGCCGAAAAATTATGCGACAAGGTGGCTATAATCAAAGGCGGCAAGCTGATTCGCTCGGGCAGTATGGAGGAAGTCAAGGGCGATGACAGTCTCGAAGAGGTATTTCTCGAATTGGAGGATAAGTGATGTTTGGTCTGCTTGTCAAAAAACAGCTTATGGAGATATTCAAAAGCTATTTCTACGACTCCAAAAAGAACACTCGCAGAAAGACTTCATCGACCATAATCTGGTTCGCGTTTTACATATTGCTCATGGCAGGAGTTCTCGGTACGGCATTCACACTTCTCGCTGTAATGCTGTGTGAACCGCTCGTATCTGTCGGAATGGGATGGTTATATTTCATTTTGACCGGAATGATCGCTATTGCGCTCGGCACGTTCGGAAGTGTTTTTTCGACTTATTCCGGATTATATCTGTCAAAAGACAACGATCTTCTGCTCTCAATGCCAATACCTGTCGGTGTGATAATCGCTTCAAGACTTGTCAGCGTTTATCTGATCGGACTTATCTATTCGGCAGTCGTGAGTCTGCCGGCGGCTATAGTTTATTTAGTGAATAATTTTAGCCTTCGTGCGCTGATATTTTCGCTTTTGATGATCGTTGTCATATCTATATTTGTCGCGCTGATCTCCTGTATTTTGGGCTGGGTGGTAGCAAAGATCAGCTTGAAGCTAAAAAACAAGAGCATCATCACTGTACTCATATCGGTAGTATTCTTAGCACTCTATTATTTCATATACTTCAAAGCACAGAGTTGGCTCAGTGAGCTTATTTCGAATGTTGTGCTTTACGGTGAAACGATCAAAGGAAAGGCATATGCACTCTACCTGTTCGGACGGGCTTCCGAGGGCGATATTCCCGCATTTCTTGCGGTATTTGCAGCAATATGTATATTAGCCGTGCTGATCTGGCTGATCTTGTCAAAGAGCTTTATTAATATCGCAACATCAAATTCGAATGCTACAAAAACGAAGGTCGGCTTCAAGCACGCCAAACAGCAGTCGGTAGGAATCACACTTTTGAAATCTGAATTTTCAAGATTCGTTTCTAACGCGAATTATATGCTAAACTGCGGACTCGGCACACTGATGCTCATCGTTGCTTCGGTCGCTTTGCTCATCAAGGGTGAATTTTTGGCTGAAATTTTGACTGCTGCGTTTGGTAACATAAGTGTTGAAGTGCTGTTTACCGCTGCGATCTGCTTTGTCGCCTCGATGAACGATATGGCTGCTCCGTCAATTTCGCTTGAGGGCAAAGGCTTATGGATAAAGCAGTCACTTCCGGTCACCGGCTGGCAAGTGCTCAAGGCTAAGCTGTCCTTTCATTTTCTGCTGACCGCTATACCTTCCCTGCTGTGTCTTATCTGCTCGATTATAGTCTTAAAGGTCGATCTCATCGGAGCATTGCTTATGTTTTCTTTCATTATTATATATACGCTGTTCAACGCTGCATTTTCGCTTTTCTGCGGAATGCGGAATCCGAATTTCAGTTGGACGAGCGACCTCATGCCGATAAAGCAAAGCATGGCAGTCATGCTAGCGATGTTCGGAAGCTTTATAGTATCGGCATTATTCGGATTTATATACATGAAAATGAGCATATCCTCGAATGCTTACCTCTGCATTTCCTGCGTTGTGATCGGCATTTTGGATTTCATTTTGATATTTTATTTAAAAAACAAAGACTCGGTGAAGTTTTCCGAGCTGTAAAGGAGTTATCATGAAATTAACAGACAACATTATTGAGCTCAACCGCGATGTTGAAACGCTCATTATCCAGGGTTCTGCGACCCGCACAAAATTCTTCAATCAGAAATTCGACGACAAGTTCAAGCCGCTCCAGTTCGTTCATTCGGCTGACGTTCACGCACGTCTCGATCTTTGGAACAGAATGATCGAATACACCAATTATTACAAAGATTACATCGATTTCGTCATCCACACCGGCGATTACTGCGGCGGAGATCAGCGTTCATATGTCGATTTCTTCGGCGAAGGCATAAAATGCGAACGCCCGGTATACACCTGTGTCGGAAATCACGATACGGTAGAAGTTCAGTCGAACTGGGTCAAGAACACCAAGGAATCGACCTATAATCTGCTCTTTGCGCCGGCGGATCTCAGCGGCTTGAATTTCCTCGACTGCGACTATTCGATGACCTATTACAAGGATTTTCCGGAATCGAATGTTCGCTTGATCACACTCGACCTATATTATGACATAGAAATACAGAAGGAATGGCTTAAAAAGGTGTTGGACGATGCTTTGCAGAACGCTTTGTGCGTAGTCACAGCAATGCACGAGGCATCCGATCACGTAAACGATTCGTTCGGTGTCACATTCCACACGAGAAACGATTATGTGCCGATAGTAGGAAGACTTCCGCAGCAGCCATTCGAATCGATCATAGCTGATTTCATCGCAAAGGGCGGATGTCACATCTGCAATCTCGCAGGTCACGAGCATCATGATCTTTTCGGCTTCACCGATTCGGGCATTCTCAATACAGTCGTTCCGAGCGGAACCTGCTGGGATGGATGGTGCGACAGCAAGCGTATCGAAGGTACTCGCTCCTTCGACTGCTTCAACGTCATCGGTATCGACACGAATCTCGGTCTTTTGAAGATCACCCGTGTCGGTAACAACCGTGATCACTATCTCCGCAGCCAGCGTTCGCTTTGCTATGATTATGTAAACAAGAAGATAATCTTTAATGACTAAAGCAAAAAAGACCTATTTTTATAGGTCTTTTTTACATTCTGCGCTCAGATCTGACCTCGCGTGTCGTTTTTCCCGTGATCTTTTTGAAAACCCGATAGAAATACGAGACCGAAATGAAACCGCACATATCGCTTATCTCCTCGACCGTAAGGTCGGTACTGACCAGAAGCTCTTTCGCACGCTCGATCTGATTGCTCAATCGGAATTTTATCGGTGTCGTGCCGAAGCTGTGAAATTCGGCGTAAAGTCCTGATTCGCTGACTCCACAGAGCTTTGCGGTATCTCCGACCGAGAGGGACGGATCGTTTTTCAGGTATTCCGAGGCGATCTTAAACAGCTCGCTCGGCTCATTTCTTTCGAGAACGGTCATTTTTTTCACAAGACTTCCGAGCAGCGAATAGAAACTGCCGACCGTTGCGGAATCGGTCTTTTTTACGGTTTCGGTGAGCTTTTGGAATGCCATGTCCTCCTCGGCGGTGAGGTGCAATAGCTGTGGAGGATAGGAATCTTCTTCGGGCAGCCAGTCGAAGCTGAACGAATCCCATATGACATTTTCACCGTTGTTATTCCAATATGAATGGTAACGCATTCCCTTTGGTATATAGTACACATCGCCGGGATAAAAGGACAGGTCGTAGCCTTCTCCGACAAAACGCCCGACTCCGTTGTGCATTTTCGCCAGAAAATGACTAAGTGCCCCGTTGGTCGAATCGGTATGGCTGCCGCTGTGTCTTTTCAGTCTGCCATAGCTTATATATCCGTATCTCATAATCTCTCCTTTTGAAATTTTGTAGGATAGTTCATGTTTTTTATAGTATAGCATATTTTCAAATCTTTGTCAATAGTGTATAATAATATTATCGGAGATTTTTTTCCGATACAGGAATATTCAGCCTGATAAAAGATCAGACTGCGCTCAAAAATGAGCAGAAAGGACACCTTTATTTCGTGATGCTTTTTCACATACAAAGGTCATGGTCACTATTATGAAACGTATTTTATTTACAGCTCCCTGCAAGGCTGAGCTTCTCGAATTCGAAAAGCCTGTCGTTACCCCCGGTCATGCACTCGTCAAGGTACTCGTTTCCTCGATTTCTAGCGGAACAGAGCGTGCAAATGTTTCGGGCGAGCCGACCGTAAGCTATCAGACACCCCTTGAATATGCAAAGGAGCATATAAACTTCCCGCGCACCGGCGGATATTCGACCTGCGGTATAGTTGAAGCTGTCGGCGAAGGAAACACCGATCTCAAGGTCGGCGACCGCGTTGCAATGTCTTGGACAACTCACAATGAGTATGTTCTTATGCCATTTAATCTTATATACAAGCTTCCCGATGAGGTTTCGGACAATGCCGGCGCACTCGTACATATCTGCACCTTCCCTGCTGCGGCTGTCAGAAAATGCCGTACCGAATTCGGTGAATCGGCGATAGTTATGGGACTCGGAGTTCTCGGACTTATCGCGGTAAAGCTTCTGCGCATTGCAGGTGCTGCTCCGATAATCGCAGTCGATCCGAACGGTGAACGCCGCGCTCAGGCATTGAAATTCGGTGCAGACTATGCGCTCGATCCGTTTGCCGAGGGCTTTACTCAGAAGGTAAAGGAACTGACCAATGGTGGTGCTAAGGTCGCTATCGAAGTCACCGGAAACGGCAAGGCACTCGATCAGGTGCTCGACTGCATGGCACGCTTCGGACGTGTCGCTCTGCTCGGTTGCACCCGTCATTCCGACTTCACTATCGACTACTACCGCAAGGTGCATGGTCCCGGCATAACTCTCGTTGGCGCACACACCAATGCTCGTCCTGATTTCGAATCTTCGAACGGTTGGTGGACTCAGCGCGATGATGCTCAGGCTATAATCAAGCTCATTTCGCTCGGAAGACTCAACCTTGATGAGCTTGTAGAGGACATCCGTTCGCCCGAAGAAGCTCCCGAGGTATACACTCGTCTCTGCAACGAAAAGTCGTTCCCGGTTACTCAGTTTGACTGGCGAAGACTTAAGTAAGTCTGACTTAAGTAAGTCCATACGATCTATTTTATGATATGCTCCTTACGGAGAGAAAGGCAATTAAAATGAAACCTGTAAAAGTTGCACTTGTCGGCAATAAGCACGACCACGCAGAGCTGAATTTCAACGCTATGAAGGCTCATCCCGAAGCCTTCGAGATAGTCGGCGTTTCGGAGCTCGATCACACTCGAAACTGCAAGTCTTATGAAGACTACACCGTATATTCGGTAGATGAGCTTCTCGCTATGGATGACCTCGAAGCAGTCGTTATCGAAGCCGGCAAGGAATACGAAGTCGGCTACGCGCTGAAGTTTGCCGAAAAAGGCATTCCGGTATTTTTGGACAAGCCGGGCAGCTCGGATATTCCGCGCTTTGAAAAATTCATGTCGATCATGAAGGAAAAGAATCTCCCGGTCGGCATGGGCTATATGTACCGCTTCAACCCCTGCGTCATGAAGGCGAAGGAGCTTGTCGCAAAGGGCGAGCTTGGTGAGATCTATTCAGTCGAGGCTCAGATGTCGAGCCGTCATCCCACAGACAAGCGCGTTTGGCTCGGCAGATATGTCGGCGGTCCGATGTTCTATCTCGGCTGCCATCTGGTCGATATGGTCTGCCAGTTCATGGGTTTCCCGAAGGAGATACTTCCGATGTCCACCTCGACCGGAAACGATGGACTTTCGGAGACCGATTTCGGCTTCGCAGTCTTCAAGTACGACAACGGTGTATCCTTCATGAAGACCTGTTCGAGCGAATGCAACGGCTTTGACCGCCGTCAGCTCGTCATCTGCGGAACAAAGGGCACCATCGAGATCAAGCCTTGGGAGATACTCGAACCAGAAGGAAAGCAGTCTACCGAAATGAGCTATACCATCGCAAGCAGTCCGAAGGTATTCAACTGGTCTGGCGCGGCAGAGCATGAAAGAACCGAGCCGTACCACCGCTACTATCCGATGCTCGAACATTTCGCAAAGATGGTTCGCGGCGAGGCACAGATGACCATGAGCTACGAATATGAGGTCGAGCTTCTCAAGACTGTCGTTCATGCCTGCGGAGCTGAAGTTGATACATTCAAGGGCGAGCGTTGAACCATATAAATTTTTAGATCTTTGCATTGCCGCCGCATATTTAAGGTGAATGATTATGAAAAAGATATTTTATATTCTCTTATTGACCGCCTGTTTTGCGGCGGCAGTGTCCTGTAAGGATGCAGAGATCGATATACCCGAGGAAAACATCCTGCACATGGACGGAAGGATCGATGCTATCGGCTCTCTTGAGGGTATTTACGACTACGCCGACTTCGTTGTGATCTGCGAGGTCACAGCTAAGGGCGATGCCTATCTCAAAAGTGGCGAAGCACTCGACACTTCACTCCCTCATGACAGGATAATGCAAAAGCTGATAGAACTGCGCACACCTTATGAGATAACCGTAAAGGAGAGCTTCAAGGGGTCGCTCAATGTAGGTGACAAGTATACTGTCATCTCGCTCGAAGGAGTTATAGATGGGTATGAGGTTGATGCAGGATTGCCCGAACTTGAAGTCGGCGAGGTATACTTCATGCCGATATGTATTTCAGATCCTGAGGAATCGCTGCCGTATTTCCCTGCGGTCGCAAGTCTAAACGATGATATTTTGACACCCTTGATGTTCGATGATGCGTTTGTAGGTATTTCGAACACAGCTGAGCTTCGCGATACAATTTTCGATCTTGAAAACACAAAAGAATAATTAACGAAAGGTTGTTACACGAATATGAAACGCCAAATAGCTTTATTTTTGCTTCTCGCAATGGCTGCCGGAACAGTAGCCTGCGGTGATAGTAAAACTAATACCCCCCCCGCAACCGACTCTGAAACAAGTTCCGTAGGAACCGTAAAGCAGCATACCGATGATCTTCCGGAGGGACTGAGATTTGACGGTGAGGCTGTTACTTTCCTCTACCGCCAAGAGATCTCGAATGAATTTTGGGTCGAAACTTCTACCGGAGATGTCGTTGACGATGCGATATACGACAGCTTCCGCTCGGTCGAGGAGCGTCTCGGAGTTGACATAAATGTGGTTCTGCGCGATGGACACTATACCTCTGCACGTCAGGATTATATGGATCACATCTCAAACACCATTCTCGCCGGTGACGATGAGTACGACTGGGTAGATTTAATGATAGGAAATTCCCCGATATATCAGAAGCAGGGAGTTTTCATGGATCTCACCGAGAACAAGTACATCGATCTCGACAAGCCGTATTATCTCGGCGGCCTTATGGATCAGGGTGCTATTGACGGACGGTTATATTTCGTTTCGGGAGATGCCTCGCTCGGATATATGAAGTGCGCGTTTTGCCTGTATTTCAATCAGAGACTCGTTGAAGACTACAAGATCGAAAATCCCTATGATCTCGTTGATTCGGGCAAATGGACGCTCGACAAGCTCGGTGAGATCGCAGCTTTGACCGCCGAAGACCTCAACGGTGACGGAAAGTACGACGCAAATGACAAGCTCGGCTTTGTCGTTCATGACACGAACCATCCGAAGGGCTTCTGGGTCGCGACAAATTCTATAATGTTCACAAAAGACACAGCGGGAGAATGGCAGTTCACCTACGGCTCTGAACGTGACGCAGATGTCTGCAACAAGCTTTACAAGATATTCTTTGCGAATGACGGAAGCTATTTCTCGAACGTGACGAATGCTATAAGCGAGCAGCACGAAAAGTACAATGAGATCTCATCGAAATTCGCATCCGGCGATATATTCATAATGACCGCCGAGATGGATGATTCGGTGCTTCAGCTGCGCGATATGAAGGATGACTACGGCATACTTCCTTATCCGAAGTACGATGAGAATCAAGAGGATTATTTGTCCTCTGCGAGAAACACTCACAACGCATTCTCGATGCCTGTGACCTGCTCGAACGCAGATGTTGCCGGTGCAGTTCTCGAAGCACTTTCAAGCTCGAACTATGAGACGGTATTCCCGGCTTATTTCGAAACGGCTCTTAAGGTAAAATATTCGCGTGACAACGATTCTGCGCGTATGTATGACATAATCCGCGACACAATGAAGCTTGATTTCGGTTATATCTATTCGAACGCGCTCGGAGCTGTTGAATGGATATTCAATGACAGCTATAAGGTTGAAAATTCATTCTCCTCCAACCTTGCTTCGGTCAAGGAAAAATTCAAGACCAACCTTGCAACATATCTTGAAGATATGAAGGACGTTATTGACTGACATAAACTTATCCTCTGCAAAATGCGGAGGATATTTTTTTGTCTTCATAAGATGATAGAATATCGCAGTTTTATGAGATGAATGAGCATTGACTTTTCAGCACGAATATGCTATAATTATAATGTAAATTATTATTTTGGGAGATCTTTTTTATGATAGAATTTGATCACAAGCTTCCGTCGCTGAACATAAACGGCAAGCACAACGGAACCTACAACAATAAGGAAATGGTGCTCCCCTGCTGCCTGACTACAACAGATTTCAGGCTGGGTGAATTTTTGCATCAGCTCAACGATGCCATACACGATGACCGCACGCTCTGCTTTATAGATGGAAAAGTGCTCATGGTCAGCAAAAACTGGATACGCGATCATGTTCATGAGATGAAGGGCTTCAAGCATTGGGATTACGATCTGAGATCCTTCCTCGACTTTATTATCGACACTCAGCGCGAGGACGGTCAGTTTTATGAGCTTATAAAGCAGATGGACGATACACACTGGAAAATGGTCGATGAGGACTGCCGTATCATCTATCCGGATGACAACCTTTCGCTCGTGCGTCTCGAACTTGAGGCTGATATTGAATATTTGGTCGTTGAGGGTGCTGTGCAGTATTACCGTGCGACCGGAGATTTCGACTGGCTCGTAAAGGTGCTTCCGAAGCTTGAAAAGGGCATTGACTACATAACCTCTGCACCCGACCGCTTTGATGCCGAGCATGGGCTCGTTATGCGTCCGTTTACGATCGACACGTGGGATTTCACAAACGAGATGTCCTCGGCACACGACCGCCGCATTCACGAAAATGAACCGATGTCGATAATGCACGGCGACAATTCGGGCGTATTCGATGCGATGAATTCGCTTGCATGGATAAACGAACGCATAGGAAATACCGAAAAGACTGCCGAATGGAGAAAACGCGCCGAAACGATACGCGAGAACATGATGAAATATCTTTGGAACGGAAAATTCTTCATCCATCAGCTCCACATAAATCACAACGGTATTGATGACAGAGAATCCGAGCGCATTTCCCTCTCGAATACCTATGATATGAACCGCGGTGTTACCACTCTTGAACAGTCGCGCTCGATAATCGCGGAATACATCGAACGCCGCAAGACCACAAAGGCATTTTCTGAATTTTTCTCGATAGATCCGCCATACGAACAATTCATGAGCTACAAGCC
>CAZRVL010000029.1:10777-22591 GCA_964603455.1 uncultured Lachnospiraceae bacterium | reverse complement strand
GATCCAGAGAGAACGGAAGTCTCTCTTCTTCATCTTTCTTCCGGCGAAAGCGTAGTTGCCGCTCTTCATTACCTGCTCTTTGGCCATCTTGAAGTGCTTAGACTTAGCACCCCAGTAGCCCTTGGCAGCCTTCAGAACCTTATTTCTTCTCTTGCGCGTCATCATTGCGCCTTTAACTCTTGCCATTTTATGTTATCCTCCAATAATTATAAAGTGATGTGAATTAGAGACTTATTCACCGATAAGTGCTCTGTAGTTCGCAGCCATTGCGTTGGACAGGTATGCGTTGCCGCGAAGCTGTCTCTTTCTCTTGGGGGACTTGATGCCGAGCTTGTGGCGGCGGTTAGTGTGGTTGAGCTTGACAAGACCGCTCTTGGTGGTCGAGAATCTCTTGGCAGCAGCCTTATGAGTCTTTATCTTTGCCATTTTAGTTTACTCCTTATTACTCTTACTATATGCGATATGCGTGAAAAATGTGGTTGTGCCGCAGCCGTCAGGACGGCAAAACAATTACTTTGCGGCGGGCTTGGGATTTACGATCATGCTCATGAAGCGGCCGTCAACTGTGGGGCGTTTATCAACGACTCCAACGTCAGAGCAGGCTTCCTCAAATTTTGCGAGCAGTTCCTGACCGATGTCGAGATGACTCATTTCGCGTCCTCTGAATTTGACTACGACGCGAACCTTGTTTCCGTCATCAATGAAGCGATGCGCGTGTCTGACCTTAGTTTCGAAGTCATGAGTATCGATTCGGCAGGAGAGCTGTATCTCCTTGACCTCAACGGTAGTCTGCTTCTTCTTGGCTTCCTTTTCTCGTTTATCGCGCTCAAAGCGGTATTTTCCGTAATCCATGATGCGCGCAACGGGAGGTTCGGCAGTGGGAGCGATCAATACAAGGTCAAGATTCTTTTCATATGCTTTTGCGAGAGCATTCTGAGAAGACATAACTCCGATCTGTTCGCCGTTCTCACCGACAATGCGAAGTTCCTTTGCCCGGATTTCTTCATTGATTTGCAGTTCTTTTGTGCTAATAGCGAGCACCTCCAAATATAACAAAAAAGATTGTACGAAGAGACTCTCCGCACAATCACAAAAAACGTATACACGCATAATATCATGATTCTGTTTGACCGCTGTCATCGATTTGAGGCGGTGAGGATGAGAGTCCTTCTTTTGCTTACTATAATATTATACCACGCTATGAGTGTTTTGTCAATAGTTTTTTGAAAAAAAATCGAAATTTTATTTGTTGAACCTAAAAAGGATCCGCTGGTTTTCTTTTTCGAACATATTTTCTTTGGTGACCACTGTGACTGAGGTCATTATCACCTTGTCGATCTTATCACCCGACAGAAGTGCGACCGCATTTTTTATGCCGAGATAGCCGATGGCAAATGGATTTTGTACTATCAAAGTGTCCATTTCTCCGTTTTCGAGCATACCGATCGAAATGACATTATTATCGAATCCGATTGCCGACACAGCTTTGGAAAGCCCTCTTTCGCGTATGGCATATCCTATTCCGAGTGTTGACAATTCATTAAATCCGACGAGCATATTTATTTCGGGATATGAGTCAAGAAGGTCATTTGCGCCTGCCATAGCACTTTCGCTATCTGATGCTACGGTTGTCTCACCGCATATATATCCGCCGTTTTCTTTAATGAAATTTTTGAATGCTTCCTCGCGCTCCTTTAGATTTTCGGAGTCAGAGCCGTTTAAAACAAGTCCGATCTTGGGGGAACCGTTTGAAAGCTCGAATGCGGCGCGAGCCGCGAGTATTCCGGCTTCGTTGTCATCAGTTCCGATAAATGCTTCCGGATATTCCGAATCAACGCCGCTGTCTATGGTTATTATCTTTATCCCGGCAGTATGTGCGGCATTTATCGCATCGGCTGAAAGCTCATGATCTATTGCAGAGATTATTATTGCATCGACCCTTCGTGCTATCGCGGACACGATGAGAGCATTCTGTGTCGCCGAATCCTCCTCATCTTCCGGTCCCTCGAAGGTGGTGTGTACATTATATTCTGTTGAAGCGGCATTTACGCCGTCCATAACGCTTTGCCAGAACTGAGATGATGTGGATTTTGCTATAACAGCGATCTCATAGCTTTTTCCGATATGCTCGTTACATCCTGTCAAGACGCATAGCATAATTATTATAAAAACGGCAAATAATTTATTTTTCAAGATCGTTTTCATTTGTTACCCTCGGTATCCTGACTTTTATGGTCGTTCCTTCATCCGGTTCGCTTTCGACTGAAAGACCGTAGCATTCACCGAAATATATTTTTATTCGATCGTTTACGTTTCTGACTCCGATACCGTTCGAATCGCTTCGATTTTTGCTGAGTACTGAATTTACCTGTTCAGCGGTCATTCCTACTCCATTGTCGGCTACTGAGAGGATTATGTCTTCTCCTTCCGAATATGCCGAGATCACGATCTCTCCGTCATCGATCAGCGGCTCTATGCCGTGATATATTGCATTTTCGATCAAGGGCTGAAGAGTTATCTTACTGCAAAGATATTCATTCAGGCTCTCATCTATATCGAATCGATATTCGAAACGGTCGCTGTAGCGGTATTTTTGTATTATAAGGTAGCTTTCGGCGTGCTTTAATTCGTCTCGTATCGGAATAAGCTCATGACCTCGGCTTATGCTTATCCGAAACAGCTTTGCGAGTGCGCTGACCATGTTTACGGCACTTTCATTTTTTCCTCTTTCGCACATCCATTGTATCGAATCGAGTGTATTATACAAAAAGTGTGGATTAATTTGTGCTTGGAGAGCTTTCAACTCTGTTTTTCTGAGCGTAGCCTCCTCTTCACGCGCTTTTTCCATGAGCGAACGTATTATCCATGTCATCTGCCCGAACGAATCCGAGATCATTTGAAGCTCGTTTATCTGATTTTCAGCAGGGGAGTATCTGTAATCATCCGGGCTTGATTCGAATGAGTGCATTGAAGCTATCAGCGAGTTTACAGGTCGAGTCAATATCTTTGCAAGCACGGCGCGTATGATAATACCTAATATAAGACAGCATATCAATGTTGCGAGCAGTACACCTGACAGAGCTTTATCGCGCATACTGTTCATTTCATCAAGGTAGCTGACTCCCACTATCCTCCAATCTGTGCCTTCGAGAGTCGATATTGTTCGAATTATGTTGCCTTCAACATATGTCCCATCCTTTCTGCTTGAAATATCATGCAGCTCCTCATGAGCTACACCTGAATACAGCATCTGCTGTCGCGGATGATATATAGGCTCACCGTTGAAATCTGTTATATAACAATATCCGTGAGTGCCGATACCGATACTGTCAACGTATCCGGCTATGTCTATAAAGCTGAAATCTATTGCGATAAATACATCTTTTCCGTCAAGCAGCTTCGGCTCGCGGTGAACTATCGTGACAACCCAAGGATAATATTCTTCGAACAGTGTCTGTACATGAGGTATTGAGAATGCGAAACCGTCTGAATTTTCGAAAAGCTCTTTATCATATGAAAGATTTACACCGCTGTTCTTTAGATCTGATCGCTTTGATCCGCATACTAACAGTTCACCGCTTGAGTCATACACGCAGATGGCTTCTATCGAGTCTTCGAGTCTTGCAGCGACCGAAAGCTTTTCCTGTATCTCAGCCGGATCATTGCTGCCGGCAAGCTCATCACACAGGTTTGAAAGTCTTTTTTCCATATTCTCAGTAAACATTTCAACTGTTCGTTCAGTCTGACTTACCGACTGCTCGAGTGCTATCTCGGCATTGCTTTTGACGGCTGATGTATATATAGAAGCAAACGGAACAGCCGCTATCAATGCAGCTGCCGTCACGGATATGCTGATCATTATCGTCATAAGTGTCGAAAGCTTTAGCTTATGAGTTGAATAGCCTATTTTTTCTACCATAAATATATTCTGCCTTTCATGGCTGATTGTTTTTGCTTCGTTCCTCGCGCATTTTCATCGGAGTTACTCCGTAATGCTTTTTGAAGCAGTAGCTGAAATAATGCTGGTCACTGTATCCACAGCGCGAAGCTATCTCAAGTATCTTCATCTGCGTACACAGAAGAAGATCTGCGGCGGCTTTCATTCTGCGATTATTTAGGAGTGAGGTGAAATTCTCATGACGATATTTTTTAATAAGTGAGCTCAGATAATTAGGGCTGACATAAAGCCGTTCGCTTATATCTGTCAGTGAAAGCGATTCGTTTGAATATTCGTTGTCTATAATAGCTATTACCTTGTCACAAAGCAGCTCGGAATTTTCTTTGCGGCTTTTGGAGATTATCGAATGTGCGTTTAAGCACAGCTTTGATATATCGTTTTTTATATTTGGTTCAGAGTCGTATAGTGCAGTTCTGCTGCATACCGGATTACTGCCGATAAGTTCAGCGAGCGCATTGCTGTCCGAGACCGAATTTACAGTTCTGTATACGGTTGCGAGTATCTGTATCAAAAGCAGATTCAGACTGTGTTTGTTTTCTTCGCAGAGATTTGAAATAAATTGTGAAAGCTCGTCTGATGAACCGACCTTCAACAGCTGTTCGAGCTTATAGACTGACTTTTCAACATTATCGAACTCACCTGTACTACCTTGCTCTGTGTCCGAAATGAAACGTACAGCTCCTTCGCCGTCTGCGGTATATCTTCTTGCTGTTATTGCTTCAAAGTATGCGCTGGCACAGCTTGAGAGCTTTGAAAAAGGTCGGCTGATACCGATGGTGCAGGTCTGTGACAGCATTCGTTCACTGCTCTGAACAAGTTCCTTTGATGGCAGACGAAGTTCATTTCCGAGATCTTCGTTTTCGGAGCATACGAGGGTTATTATTCGTCCGTTTACGAGAAAGCTTTCTGAGGTCAAATAGCTTCTGAGGATATTGTTTACAAAATCTATATGCTCGCTTCCAGTGCAAGTGATTCCATCGCGCTTGAATTTTAATGCAAGTACCGCGAAGCTGTAAAGCTTATCGCGTTTGCATATTCCGAGCGAGACCGCACGACCGAATAGAAGTTCGTCTCCCGGGGAATCCTCTCCGTTTCCGAGCAATATCGGAAGTAAAAATTCGCTTATTTCGAGTCTTCTATGCGACAGCTCATAGTTTCCGCGGCTTTGTATTCGTTCGAAGTACTCATCCATTCGCTGCTTTATCGATTCAAGCTCTTTTGTAAGCTCTTTAGCTGATATTGGCTTTAAAAGATAACCGATTATATTATATTGTATTGCTGTTTGAGCATATTGAAAATCATCGTATCCGCTCAATATCACGACCTGTGTTGCCGGACGCAGCTCACGTACTCTTTTTGCAAGCTCAAGTCCGGTCATCATGGGCATTTTTATATCCGTTAAGATGAGATCCGGCTCTAATTTTTCCGCAAGCTCCAATGCGTCAACTCCGTTTTTGGCATCTCCGATCACTTTAAATCCGATATTTTCCCAGTCAACGCCTTCTATTATTGCATGACGAAGCTCTTCTTCATCGTCTACTATTAAGGCTGTATACATTTGCGTCCTCCTGTAAATAATACTCTATGAAGAAATTATACCACATTTCTGCGTATTTGGCAAGGCTGTAGAGTAAATTTTTTGAACTAAGGGTTATGATTTTTTACTGTTGAAGGCGCGGTCAGTAGAATTTTGAACAATCGGAGTAGTTTATTCTATTTCCTTTTTCGCCGAAATATTGTATAATATTATCACAAACAAATGAAAGGACGGAATAAAGCCATGAAACTCAAAAAGATACTCGCAGTATTGTTAGCAGTAATGCTGGCAGTTACAGGAGCATTTTCGCTCACATCCTGCGGAGAAGCCGCAGACACTAAGGGAGAAGTTGCAGTATTTTACTACACCTTCAGCGATACCTACATTTCTACAGTCCGTACAGCAATGGACAAGCTTCTGAAGGAAAACGGATATTCCTATCAGGACTATGACGCAAACGGAAATCAGACTACTCAGACAGAGCAGGTTCAGACCGCTATAACAAAAGGTGCGTCGGTGCTTATAGTTAATGTAGTCGATACTGGTTCGAACGATGCGGCACAGAATATCGTAAATCTTGCGAAAAATGCGAATATTCCGGTCATATTCTTTAACCGCTCGGTCGATGAATCGGTCGTAAAGAGCTATGACAATTGCGCATTTGTCGGAACTGATTACGAGATGGCAGGACATATGCAGGGCGAGATGATAGGAAATTATCTTGTCGAAAATTATGACCGCATAGACCTTAACGGAGACGGCAAAATAAGCTATGTAATGTTCAAGGGACAGGAAGGTAATCTTGAAGCGATCGCACGCACACAGTATGCGGTCGAGGATGCGAACAAAGTCCTTAAAGCAGCCGGAAAACCCGAGATAGAATTTTATGACGCTTCGAATACAAGTAAATATCTTGTTGACCAGGACGGTCTTTGGTCATCTGCGGCAGCTACCAACTATATGGGAACAATATTGGCGCAGTTCAGCGAAAGCAATAACAATATGGTAGAGCTCGTAATAGCAAACAACGATGAGATGGCACTCGGTGCAGTTTCGGCACTTCAGGCAGCAGGCTACAATAATTCTGGAAAGACTGTAATACCTGTATTCGGTGTTGATGCAACTCCAGCAGCTCAGTCAGCTATTCAGGGCGGTTCGATGGTAGGAACTATAAAGCAGGATGGCGATGGAATGGCAGAGGCACTCATTTCGATCACTAACAATTTCATTGACGGAAAGTCGATGCTTGACGGCATAGCTTCGGATAAGGTATTTGAGGATTGGAGAGTAAACATCCCCTACTCGGCATACCTGGGATAAGCTCGTTTTGCGGAGGTAGTAATATCTCCGCCGAAAAAAGAAATATTTTTTGCAGAAAGGAGAAAGTCATAATATGGAATCTAAGCATACAGAGCTTTTACAGATGGAAAACATTTGTAAATCCTTTCCGGGAGTTAAAGCACTTGACAATGTTTCGCTTACCGTTCGCGCAGGAACGGTGCATGCGCTGATGGGGGAAAACGGCGCGGGAAAATCCACACTCATGAAATGTCTTTTCGGAGTATACACAAAGGATTCCGGCAGGATATTTTTAGAGGGTCAGGAGGTCAGCTTCAAAAATTCCAAGGAAGCATTGGAGCATGGAGTCGCAATGGTGCATCAGGAGCTGAACCAGGCACTGAAGCGCAGCGTTATGGACAATATGTGGCTCGGACGTTTTCCAAAAGTCTCTCAATATATTCCGCTCACGAGCGAGAAGAAAATGTATGATGCGACTAAAAAGCTCTTTGAAGAACTTGAGGTAAATGTCGATCCGCGTACAATAATGAGCAAAATGCCGGTATCTCAACGTCAGATGGTAGAGATAGCAAAGGCGGTTTCCTTCAATTCAAAGGTCATCGTATTTGATGAGCCTACCTCATCGCTCACAGAGGAAGAAGTCGAGCATCTTTTCAAAATAATCGATATGCTCAAAAAGCGCGGCTGCGGAATAATCTATATTTCACATAAAATGGAGGAGATACTCAGAATATCCGATGATGTTACGGTCATGCGTGACGGAAAATGGATAGCGACCAGACCTGCATCTGAGCTTACGATGAATGAGATAATAAAGCTTATGGTCGGCCGTGAGCTCACAAATCGTTATCCGCCCAAGACAAATAAAATAGGTGACGTTCTCCTTAAAGTTGAAAATCTGTCCGGTGAATATTCTGCTCTCAGAAATGTGTCGTTTGAAGCGAGACGCGGAGAGATACTCGGCATAGCCGGACTTGACGGCTCAGGACGTACCGAGGTGCTTGAAACGCTTTTTGGTCTTGCGACTCGAAAGAGCGGTCAGATAACACTTGACGGTAAAAGGATAAAAAATTCAAATCCGGGCGATTCTATAAAAAACGGCTTTGCACTTTTGACCGAAGAACGCCGTGCTACAGGAATTTTCGGAATACTGAGCATTCGTGAGAATACAGTAATATCGAGCCTTAAGAACGACAAGGCAGGACCTTTTTTGAGTCAGAAGAAGATGGTCGATGCGACCGATTGGTGTATAAAATCAATGCGTGTCAAAACTCCGACTCAGGAGACGAAAATAAGGACGCTTTCGGGAGGAAATCAGCAGAAGGTCATTTTGGGACGATGGTTGTTGACAAATCCCACTGTATTGTTGCTTGATGAACCGACACGCGGAATAGACGTTGGTGCAAAATACGAGATATATCAGCTGATATTGAATCTTGCGAGCGAAGGGAAGACCGTACTTATGGTATCGTCTGAAATGCCAGAGCTTCTTGGAGTATGCGACCGTATACTTGTAATGTCCGGCGGAAGACTTGCCGGAACAGTAGATGCAAAGACCGCGGATCAGGAAGAGATAATGTCCCTTGCCGCGAAATACGTCTGACCGAGCTTAAAAATTTGAAAGGAGTCATTTGAGATGCAAAAAGCAATTTCGTCAAGACTTGACAAAATTAAAAACGACTGGCAGAATTTTAAAGGTCTGTCGGGAAATGAAAAGGTACGTAAGCTCATCAATTTGTTTTTCAACAATGCGATGATAATCGTGATACTTCTGGCGGTCATCGTAATAGCGATAATCGAACCGAAGTTCCTGTCATTGTCTTCAATAATTAATATAATATCACTTACCGCAGCAAAGCTTCCGATGGCACTCGGTATTGCGGGATGTATAGTTCTTGCCGGTACTGATATTTCCGGCGGACGCTGCGTCGGTTTGACAGCATGTATCGCGGCATCGCTCCTGCAGGTCGCAAGCTATGCAAATAAAATGTTCAAGGGTATCGGAGTAATACCGCTTTGGGCTGTTCTCCTCGCTGTGATACTTGTCGGCGCACTTGTTGGATTTATAAACGGATTCTTTGTGGCAAAGTTCAAGCTCCATCCGTTTATCGTAACTCTTTCGACTCAGCTCATCGTTTTCGGAACAGTGCTTTTGTACCTTACGATAGGTGGAAACAATGGTCAGACTCTTTCGGGACTTGATGAAGGTTATCTTGATTTTGTCAAGGGTACGCTCTTTACGATAGGCGGAGTTGCAGTACCTAAATACGTACTTTATGCCGTGATACTCACAGCTGTGATGTGGGTCATCTGGAACAAGACGACATTTGGCAAGAATATGTTCGCGGTCGGATCTAATGAGGATGCGGCAAACGTTTCGGGAGTAAATGTTTTCTGGACGATAGTCGGCGTGTTTATCCTTGCAGGTGTCATGTACGGTATAACCGGTTTCGTTGAAGGTGCAAGAATAGCATCCTGTTCCGCGAATACCGGACTCAACTATGAATCCGATGCTATCGCAGCCTGCGTAATAGGCGGAGTATCATTTGTCGGAGGAACCGGAAAGATCAGCGGAGTCGTTATAGGCGTGCTGCTGCTCCAGATAATATTCACCGGACTTACATTCCTTTCGGTATCGCAGAATATGCTCTATATCATAAAGGGTCTTATAATTCTGATCGCCTGTGCAGTGGATATGAGAAAATATCTTGTAAGAAAATAAAAGGAAGTAATGGACATGGAATGTACTGAAATGAAGTTCCAAAATACCGGCGGTCTTTATAAGAACGTTAAAATATCGGTCAAAACTGTGAATATCGTTATTGCAATTGGAATATTGGTGCTTCTTCTGGTACTGGTGTTTGTAACTGCAAATAATGGATTTACTGTCGGATTTGATACGGACGGAGGATCTTATATAGAGCCTACTGTCGGTATGTATGGAGAATATCTTGCAGAGCCTGATGAACCGGTAAAGGAAGGCTGGACGTTCAATGGTTGGTATACCGACCGAGCATGTACGAACGAATGGAAGTTTGATTCCGACACGCTTATCGGAGATATTACCCTGTATGCCGGTTGGATAAAGAAATAAGGAGGAAAAGAGCCGCTCGGAGCGTAAGCTTCGAGCGGCGTTTGTATTTATATTAAGCTCTGATTTCGATGATTAATTATCAAAAAAGAAATAAATGAAATAAATGTAAACTTTTGGCTCTGGGTATTGTAAAAGACCTCGTTATGTGATAGAATAATAACTGTAAGTTTGCGATTATTTTCGAGACCAAATATGATTTATTCGGCATATAAATTAGCATTGACTGTTCGAGAGCTGTTCCTTGTTATGGGGGAATATTATTAGCAGTGAGTATAGAATACATACTCTGCTGTGTTGAGAATACGCGAACAAAATTTATGGAAAGGGTATTTGTAAAACTATGAAAAAAACAAAGATTATGCAGCTTATGCTGGTTGTGGTCATGCTCGTTTCGACATTGATTCCGGCTGTATGTGCTTCGGATTCGGCGACCTTAAAGATTAAATATGATTTCGGTGCGGTTTGCTTTGCGGCATATCGTGTTGCTGATATGACCGAAGAGGGTCTTGTCCCGACAAAAGCATATCAAGGCTGTGACACGGATGATGCTTTGGCACTTTCGGAGCATACTATTGAAAATGGGATAGCACCTGATGCTGTAGATACTACGGATACAAACGGTGAGATAACATTTTCCGATCTTGCACCGGGCAAATATCTTATACTTGCTCAGACTATAAACGGTGCGGATGTTTATGTTCCAGATGCGGCTCTTGCTGTTGTTGAAGCCGGAGAGACAGAGACTGTTTATATCTCTTACAGCGAAGTGGATATTCCGACTCCTCCAAAAACTTCTATTGCCGTACAGAAGATATGGATAACCAAGGATCTCAGAAAGATACCCATGAGTATCGATGTGACCTTGATATGCGATGGAGAAGAGGTCGATACCGTTACATTGAATCCGCTCACATTCGGCGGATGGGCATGGGTATGGTATGGTCTTGATGCCGATCATGATTATCTTATAAAAGAAGAGATGTCGGACGATTGGTCTGCTTCGATAGCTCAGGTAGACGGAATTGGCGGAAAGGCATTTGTTATTTATAACACATATATCGGCGAATACGATCCCGATGATACCACTGAAGTAACCACAAATCCGGAAGAATCTACTACCGATTCTTCAACCACAGGTCCGGATGAGTCCACTACTGAGCCCTCGACGACCGAACCCGAGGAATCGACAACCGAATCGACTCCGGTCGATCCTGATACCACTCAGATAGAAACAGAGCCGGAAGATACAGATGATGTTACGACCGAGCCTAAGGAGACCGAAAAAGAATATCCTCCGATAATCATCGTTACGACAGATACCGAGCCCGAAACGGAAGAACCGGTTGAATCCGAGCCGGATACTGATACATCGGATGGTGCCGATGATACTTCCGTTTATGAGACCGAAGAGGTCACAACAGAGCCTTCGAAAGAGATCACTACATCCGATGATGATACGACTGCTGCAGTCACGACCGAGGAACAGACCTCTGAGACTACAGGTGCTGAGCCTGAATCGTCTGCTGAGTCCGAAAAGCCGGAGGATATAGATTCCACTCCGCAGACTGCGGATAATTTCAAAGTGTATGTGGTTATGTGTACCATGGCTATATCGGTTGCCGCTGCAATGATAATTGCTACACGCAGAAAAAACTAATTTTTATATAAATAAAAATTGATTGACATATTTCGCCAAAGTCGAAATATGTCAATCATGAGGTTTTGATTACAGAATGTTAAAAATATTATTACTTATTTGAGGTATTTTATAAATGAATCCAACTATATCACTGGTAAAGCCGTCCGTTGAAAAGCCGTGGATGAAATTCTATCCCGGTCCTGCTGCTGAATTTACGCCGCCGAAAGATACTTTGACCGATTTCATACTTAAGTCAAATCCTGAGCATGATAAGCCGGTCATAGAAT
>CAZRVL010000029.1:0-10767 GCA_964603455.1 uncultured Lachnospiraceae bacterium | reverse complement strand
CAAGACATTTTCGCTTAACGAGCTTCTTTCCGAGGCGAAAAAAGCGGCTTCTGCCATGTGGAAATACGGTCTCCGCGAAAACGATCAGATTGTATTGTTTGTAAAGTCTGCACCTGAATTTCTGATTATTCTGTTTGCAGCCGAGATGATTGGCGTTACCGTTGTTTGCCGTGACGGTGAGCCGGTTGATCATGTTGAGGCTATAACCTGTGCCAATGCCAAAATTGCTTTCGCATATGATTATGTTAACTCTGATGAGGAAAGACTGTACTACAAGGATACAGGTCTTGAACACGTAATTCTTCTCTCTCCTTATACATATGCCGTGAAGGAAGAGATCCCGGACTATATTGAAGCTTCCATAAAGAAACTTTATACTAATCGCGAACCCGGCATAAAGGCAGATGACAGAAGTGTTTTATGGAATGAATTTTTCGCTGACGGCGAAAATGTTGTTTTCGAATATGCGAAGAAGGATATTGAGCGTCCGCTTTATTGCTCGTATACGAGTGGTTCTACAGGACCTTCAAAGGAGGTCTTACATTCTGCGCGTACTATGACCGGTATGCTTGCTCAGCTCGTTATCCCGGATAGCCAGCGCGGATTTACACTTAAAGTCCTGCTTACATTGTTGCCTCCGGCATTGGTAGCGGTAACTTCACCTATCATACTCTTCAACCTCGCGATGGGAAGCTACCTTATAATGGACACATTCTGCGAATTTGAGGATATAGATCTTGAATTTATGCGCCATCAGCCGAACCAGATGATCGCAATATTCATGATGGCTAATTACCTCATGAATTCAAAACGTATACCTGCCGATTATGATATGAGCTTCCTTTATGTCATAGGCGGCGGTGCGGATACCGTCAATAACAAGTGGCTCAAGGAGATACAGGCATTCCTCGCCGCACACAAATCTCCGGCAGTATATTCGATGTGCTATGGACTCAGTGAGGTCGGTTCGGCAGCGACCAATCCTTATCCCGGAATCAGCTTCCTCGATTGCTGCAGTGGTATCCCGATGAAGGCTACCAACATCTGTGTCTGCCGTCATGGTACGAACGAAGAACTCGGATACGGTGAATTTGGCGAAGTATGCGTTTCCGGTCCCGGTCTTATGTTGGGATATTCTACAGAGGAAGATACTAAGGAAAAGATGCAGCGTCATGCGGACGGCAATGTTTGGATGCATACCGGAGATTATGGCTGCATAAAAGAGAATGGTGAGCTGTATATCTATACTCGCGGCTATAACGAGAGATTCGGTGGAAAGCCTTTGATGACGACAAACATGGAAAATAAGGTCTGCGAGCTGCCCGGAATAAAGGATTCCTTCTTTGTAATGGGTAAAGATACCGAGCATGAGGGCTGCACAGTTCCTTATCTGTTCGTTGTTCCCGAAACCGGTGCTTCGATGGAAGCTATCGAACAGAATGTGAAGGCTGCACTTGAAGAATATGAATATCCGGCGAAGATATACCAGATCGAGAAGCGTGAATTCTTCCACTTCAAGACAAACCGCCGTGAGCTTGCCCAGAAGATACTCGACGGCGAGCTTTGAGAAAACGGGCATATGCTCGACAAATTATCGAAACTTCTTCCCGAAATGCCGCGATCTTGCGGCAGACGGGATAAGTAAATTTCCGCAATGCGGATAAAATAAAGAAATAGGAGGTTAAGTATGAGCAAAAAATCTGCAAGAGCACTTGCGGCATTTCTTGCTGCTGGAATGGTCGTTGGCGCATTGCCGCTCAGCGCATCGGCAACGAGCAAAAGCAGCGGATATGCAGCTCCGGCTATCAAGTTCAGCAGTACACAGAACTTGATAAATGCGACGATAGACGCACTTAAAGCCGAAGGCAAAGGAGTTGTCGAAAAGGACGATGATTATGCGCTCGAAGATAAAGTTAAGGAAAAAAGCGGTCTGACGCTTTCCGAACTTAAAACAATGCTCGGGCTTGCTATCTACCAGAACCGAAAGGACGGAGTCATAGACACGTCTAAATATCACCTTAAAAAGAGTGATATGGAGAGCGTATTGAAGCGCACTCTTTCGGACAACTACCTGACAGACGTTGTAAAGTATGAGCTTTATGAGGACGAAGAGAGCGGAGAGGTGGCGCAAGTCGCGTTCACTCTGAACGCTTCAACATTCATGGTCTTTGACGAGATTGAGAGCAACAGCAATGACGAAAACAGTCAGCGCATTCTCGAAGAAGCCAAAGCAGAGGCAGAAGCCGAGGCTATTGACGAAGGTTTTTTTAGGCCATCGTGGTCGGGCGGAGGATTTGGTTCTTCCGGGCTTTTGAGTGATGACGCTGAGGTAGGCGGCGCAGACAGTGAAGGCTCGACCGATGAAGCTGAAAAGCATGAACACGATTACACCAATCCACAGTATTTCTGGTATCTTGATGATGATACAGGATTGTATGCTTGCAAGAGAGTCACAACTTGTGCCGAAGACGGAGATGCAGTATGGGATGATTGCGATGGTACACCGGATGAAGATGGAGTATACACCGCATACTTTGGTACGGAAGGCGAGAGTACTTTTATTCCTGCCGATGATGAGCACGAATGCACCTTCAAAGCAGATTCCGCAGAAGATTTTACTACTTTCTGGCAGGAAGACAAAGAAGGCGGATATTCGGCGATCGCTTACGTTAAGTGCGTGACCGATGACGATTCCGATGCAGGCGAGGGCGAAGGCAGCACGGATGCCGGAACAGATTCGACTCCGACTGGATCGACCGATTCGGGCGAAGACTCCGGTAAGGAAGATTCTTCTTCCGAAGATTCCAAGCCTGCAACAGACACGACAATTCCTGAATCAGGTGAAGATTCTAAACCTGCAACGGATACCTCAACTTCTGAATCTACCGAAGATTCTACGGCTGCAACAGACAAACCTGCGACCGAACTTAGCTTAGAGGTATATTCGGAAGAAGAGACCACAGGTCCTTCTGATGATGGTGAGGAGAACACTCCCGCGCCTATCAAGTGTGAGCTTGTAAAGTTCTATGTGTTGGCGATAGAATCTAAAGATTCTGACGATGGTAACAGTATCATTTATACTGCTAAAACTATTCCCGAAGCAGCGACCGATTCTCCTATTGATGTTGCTACTAAGATAGTTGATAAGCCTACTGAGCCTGTAGAGCCGGATAAGCCCGTAGACCCTGAAGAACCGGAAGGACACGTTCATGATTATGAGTGTGTGTTCAAATGGGAAGAGATCTATGTCGCTAACGATGACGGCGATGGTGATGGCAGTCCCGATATGGCTTTGTACTGGGATTCTGAAACAAAGCAGATCGCTTTCTCCGACACTCGCAAGCTTGACATGAATTGCACCGGTGCGGTCATTTCGTGCAGCGACGAAGATTGTGATATGGAAGATACTACAATTCCGGTAGAGAATATCACAAAGAAAGTTCAGTATCAGTATATCAATAATACTACTTATGAAGAGTATTCAACAGAAAATCCGGGAGAAGTTGACCAGAACCAGTATACTCTTGTAGCAATTGTAAACATTGCGGCTTGCGGACTTGATGAAAATAATATTTTCTCGGATTATAAAAATGTTTCTGAGATAAGCCTTACCAAGCATTGGAATGAAATGGCTTCGTTTGTAAGAGACAATGCTGAATATTTCGGTGTTTCCGCTCCGTATTGGACTTCTAAGGATACCGAAGCTACTCCAATGGGTGCTATTAAGTCGCTCATGAATATGGAGCTTGACGCATTTGTTCCCGACCCGACATTTGACTATTACGTCAATATGCTCACACAGGCATTCATCTCGTATGAATATATGTTCGGTGCTCAGCTTCTCGAAATGAGAGATGCAGCAGTCAAATATATCGAGAGCGCCGGTGAGATAAGCGATATTCAGAAGCTTCTTCTCCTCCACGACTGGCTTTCGAAGGTCGCATCCTTTGATATGAACTCGCTTGTTACATCTCGTTCGGGCGGTTCGAGCGATCCTATCTCGATGACAGGATTTGCGGCTCTCCTCAACAAGGAACAGCTTGTAAATGCAGCCGGAGATTCCGCACCCAATGCAGATGGTGCAGTTTGTCTCGGTTACGCATCGGCGTATACTTACCTTGCTCAGAATATATTCCCCGGTTATAAAGATGACGAAGGAAACTGGATAACAGACGGAAGTGCCGAGCATATAGTTGACTTTGTTCAGATAAAGTTCAATGCCGATGTAAGCGAAAGCAGTGTTGCGGGCGATTCGTCCGGATTCGGTGAGAACGCTGTCTTTAACGAGCCGCACTACTTCAATGCGGTAAAGATCAACGATACATGGTATTATGTTGACGCATGCTACGATGATATTTCTACCGAAGTAATCTCGCAGTATCGTGTTGAGACCGATGGCTATATCAGCCACAAGTACTTCATGACCTCTCCGCAGTCTATAATCGATCAGTTCGATGGCAACTTTGACTATTTCGATTCGGCATATGATGGATGGACTTGGACCAAGACCGAAGATGGTACTGACGAAGACGGCAATACAAAGTACATATATGTTCAAACTGAAAGCGATACTGAAACCAAGTATGATGATACTCAGTATGAGCAGACCTGGTTCAGCGGCGCTGTAAGTGAGATCCTCTTTGATGAGAACAACTGGTATTATGTCGAAGGCGATACTCAGTCTTATTCCGGCATGAAGGATATGTTTGAGAGCGATCAGTTTGATAGCAGTAGCCTCGGACAGCTTCTTGAATATAAGAATGATCCCGCATATGCTAATAAGCTCAGATCGAGACCCAAGGATGAACAGGACGAGCCAGCGAATAAGAATGACAATGGCAATTCACAGTTCGGAAGTATGTCGCAGTACGAGGACGCATACGCTAATACCATATTCCACTATGGCTACGGTGCATTCGGCGATGTCGAGGATTACGGTGATTATAAGGAACTTATCGAGCTTGACAATATGTACAGAGATATGTATCCCGATCTTAATCACTCGCTCGCAATTTACGATGGCGTTATGTACATAAACATTGCGGACAAGATCATGATGATCGAGAACTTCACAGATGATGTCAGCAATCTTAAGCTTACCGAGCTTAAGGACTATGACACAGTAAATGCAATGACTAATGGAAGAGCATTTACCGGTATGTCGTTCTTTGTGGCAGGCGAGGATGACGAAGTTGTTATGACTCTCGAAAACCATCCGATAGGAAGTTTGACTATCAATCAGGTAGTTAAGAACAACTTTGAATATATCGCAGATGGAAACGGAAACATAGTAGGACAGAAATTTACCGGCAATACCTACACACCTACTTTGACTGTAAGTGTTGCTACAAACTATTCGAACAGTAATCCCGATGATGAGGATAATCTGTACAAGAAGGAAGCGATAAACTTCAACCCGAGCTACTACCGCTTCATGGATGACGATGACGATGTGAACAAGAACACGGAATTCATGTGGTGTGCGAACGTTGTTGAAAACATTGCAATGTCTGCACTTCTTGAAGAGCTTGAAACGGAAGGCACTTCTGTTAAGGTCGAAGCGACCTGCAGTCAGAACGGTTACACGCAGAACAAGACTGACAAGTTTGGTCTGAGTGTTGGCGAAAAGACCGAAGCTACCGAAGCTATCGGACATCACTGTGTCAAAGTTAAGGACGGAGATAAGGATGTTTACATCTGCGTACTCTGTGATCATTGCTTCGATGCTCTTACCGAGACTGACGATGACGGTAATGTTACAGTAAACGGACACGAACTCAATGTTCCCAAATTTAATTGGATCAGCGATTCCAAATGCACATTCTCAATCGGATGCGGTGAGACAGACTGCCAGTATGAGACAGAGAGCATTGATTGCGAAGTGACATTTTCTGAGGACGTTGATGAGAATGGCGATCCTAATTACTGTATCGCTAAGGTAAATTACAGAGGTACTGAGTATTCCGATACTAAGGAATACAGCGGTGTGATTAAGGGCGATGTAAATGCAGACGGAAAGATCAGTACACTTGATATTTTCCAGCTTTGCAAATATGTTAACGAAGAAGATATCGAAATTAACCTTTATGCAGCCGATGTAAATGGTGATGGAAAGATCAGTACACTTGATATTTTCCAACTTTGTAAGATCGTAAACGAAGAAGAATAATTTTTAGGAGATGATTTAATGAAAAAGATTATATCTCTGGCAACAGTGATTGCAATAGTATTTGCATCATTTGTAATGGTCGGAGCAGTTGACCAGCCGTCTGTCGTTATAGGCAGTTTAGATGATGTTCTTCCGGGAGCATCTGAAAGTGTTGACGTTGAACTCATAGGAAGCGCAGCTATAATAAAGCTGAAGATAACAGCTTCGGATGGAATTACAATAACCGGAGTAACTAATCAGTCCGAAGCTGATGAAGGTAATGGATATAATAGTGAAAAGGGTACTATACTTTTAAATAACGGTACAAAGAATCTTACCGATGTAACCTTGGTAACTATTGAGTTTGATGTTGCTGATGATGCGGCAGGACAGTTGTCTATAGATGCAACTGTTCAGGCAACTGTTGATGATGGTGCGAATGGTTCAGAATTTGATTTCGAAGCAGAATCCGGTATAATCACCATCAAGCACGAGCATTCCTACACTGAGACCACCACTCCCGCAACTTGCACAGAGCCTGCAAAGACTATCTATACCTGTGCTTGCGGTGAGAGCTATGAAAAGACCGAAGGCGAAGCTCTTGGTCATGATTGGACCGAGTGGGAAGTAACAACTCCGGCAACCGAAGAGTCTAAGGGCGAAAAGACTCGTACTTGTAAGAGAGAGGGCTGCAAAGTTACTGAGACCGAAGAGATACCTGTACTTGATCATGTTCACGTATATGATGAAGAGACCTTTGCATATGACGATAATACACATTACAACGTTTGCACTAAGTGCAAAGAGCCTGTAAATGTAGCTAATCACACTATCAAGGAAGAAATTACTAAGGAAGCTTCCTGCACCGAGACCGGTCTTAAGAATATTTCTTGCGAAGTATGCGGTTACACAAAGAATGATATCGAAATCCCGCTCAAGCCCCACACTTATGGTGAGTGGACTGTAACCACAGCTCCGACCTGCACCGAAAAGGGTATAGAAACTCGTGCCTGCGAATGCGGTAATACTGAAACTCGCGATGTCGAGGCTCTCGGTCATACTTGGGATGCAGGTGTAGTAACCAAAGAACCTACTAAGACCGAAGAAGGCGAAAAGACCTTCACTTGCACAGCTTGCGGTACAACTAAGACTGAGACTATCGCTAAGATCAAGGACGATATTATCATAATCGGCGGCCTTACCACCGAATACACCATTACCACCGAAGCTACTGTCGGCGGTACTGTAACTGCTACTCAGACTGTTGAAAAGGGCTCTGATCTTACTGTTGAGATCGTTGCCAACAGAGGCTATAAGATCGCTGATGTTCTCGTTGATGGCGAAAGCGTTGGTGCAGTTTCCGAATATAAGTTCGAGAACGTTAGAAAGGCTCACACCGTTTCTGTTGTTTTCGAAAAGCTCGCAGTAAAGATCGCTGACGAAGATTTCGCGGCTTGGGAGAATCCTTTCACCGATGTATCGGCTGACGATTCCTTCTATGAAGCTGTTGCATTTGCTAACCTTAACGGTCTCTTCAAGGGTGTTACCGAGACCGAATTTGCTCCCGAAACTACCATGACTCGTGCTATGTTCGTCACAGTCCTCGGTCGTCTCGCAGGTGTTGATGTTTCCGAATATACCGAAGTATCTTTCATCGATGTTGTTCCGACCGAATACTATGCTCCTTATGTTGCATGGGCTAATGCTAACGGTATCGTTGAAGGCTACAATGAGCTTACATTCGGCGTTTCCGATAACGTTACTATCGAACAGGCTGCTGTTATCATCGCAAGATATGCTGCATTCACCGGCATTGAGATCGATGTTGACGAATTTGTAAACGAATATGCTGACGCTGAGCTCGTTTCTGACTGGGCAGCAGCTGAGATGATGTGGGCTGACGCTAACGGTATCTACAACGGTATTGATGGCGAGCTTAATCCTCAGGGCGCGGCAGCTCGCAGCCTTGTTGCTGAAATGCTTTACGCATTTGTTGTTCTCACAACAAAATAATCGCGGTAATCCAACAAAAAACCGGAAGGTCATTGACCTTCCGGTTTTATTAATCTCCAAACACTCTTTTTATTGCATCCAAATAGCCGTAGCCATACAGATCGTCCGGTTCAAGATAGCTTGTTTCGGTCCATTCATTCCAACTGTTTATTGTTACCAATTTTTGCTGTTCAGGATGGCGGTCGAGATATTCCTTGGCTAATAAAAGTCCCTTTTCGAAATTTTCGGGAGTGTTGTTTTTGACTACGCTGCCGCCGAATCGTTTGAATCTGGGATTGTTGTCCCAACCGATCGACACGTGTGGGAAATATATCGTTTTTTGGTAGTTACTTTCGATAATAGAATACTGTTTCTTAACATCTTCGAGGATCTCAAGATAATCGCGGTTCATATTCGTGAAATGCGCGAACTGATAATGTGTTGTGCTGTCAAAGCCCATATTTTCAAACTGCGACTTGGATATGCCGCCGTTTGAATCGACTCCCGAAAGATTTGTTCCGTTCATTCCCCATGCCGCTGCTTGAAGATGAAGTCCCGGAAATCCAGCTTTGACGACTTCGTTTCTAAACCAATCGAGCGCAAACGCGGCAGATTCAGCTCCGCCGAGTCCTTTTGCGAGGTTTACGAGGTCATAGAACATGAATACAGGCTTCCCATCGATCTTATAGTATGACGGATGAGAAAAATACATATCTATGATCCTGTGAGCAACTTTTTCGAATTCCGGACGTGGCTGCGAGCCTTCCCAGACTACATTATTCGGATATGTGTCTGACAAATCCATATTCCACACATTGTTTGCATCGTGATTTGCCCACATGATATAAAATTTGACGAGATCGTTGTTTTTGGCTTTTAAATATCCGTTGTCGAGACATTGTTCAAGAAACGGACGGCGGTCATACCAATACCAATCGTATATAAAAACGTTGACGTTGTGATCGTGTGCGCAGGCTATCTGGCTTTCCATTATGTATGGATCGGCTTCGTTGACATATCCCCAGAGCGGTTTGCGATTCCAGAAATAGTCGGGTGTTTTTCTCACAGAGTTTTTGACCGACTGCCATTCTCCGATACCTTCTTTCCAGAACATACGTGAACGCGGTTCATCTCCCGTATATGCGGGCCATATATATGCCGCAACATCATATTTTTGCATTTATTTTTCCTCCGATATGCTTGAAAAATCCGTTTTTCCGTATTTTGAATATGAAGTGTTTATTAAATTGTATTCGCGTATCAAGCTTTTCAGCCATGTCGGAATATCTCCGCAGCTTTTGACCTCAAGCACACATTCATCTCCCATTACTGCATTGCCGTATGAACCGTTTCGCAGATCGAAATCTTCGGTGCGTATACGAAGCTTTGAATCAAACGTAACACGAAGTCGCGTTGCATCATTCAGACAGAACGCAAGCCTTTCATAACTGACCACAGACGCTTCTGAGAGCTGATCTTTGCCGAACAGGTATATTATGTCATTTGCCAGTTTCTCGTCTTCCAGACTGTTGTAACGGGCTTGAAGACCGCTTCTGATCATTTCATTTGATTCGAGCGGAAGCCTGAGCCGTCGTTTTGTCGAAAGACCGTGATGCTTGGATTTTATCTCAAAAAATGATGTTGAAGTGGAGCTGTTATCTTCGCCGTATACTCTGAGCCTGAGCTTATACCTGATAGGCACACGGTCAAAGGTTTGTTGATACAGCTTGTGTTCGGGCGTGTCGTAATATATGCTTGAGATTATATACGGTGCGCCTTTTCCGTATTCATCAGGCTCAAGCTTTGAGCTTATCTTATCACATAATACTTTTGCGGCAGCTTTGTCGAGAAGGTATTTATATTCACATCTTGCTTCCATTTATTGGCAGACCTCCTTGGCATATATAAAATAATTATACTATAAAATCAGCTCTGTGTCAATATATTGACTTAAAAAATGCTTCAAGTAAAAACGACGAAAAACCTCGATATTTTTTATATAATTGAATGCAATGTAACAATTTTTATAAATTTTCAAAAAACCCCTTGTATTAAAGCTGAAAATGAGGTAAAATATAGTAGATGGACAAAAGTGAATGTTAAATATTTAACATCACGTCTGTCGTGAAGACTAAGTCTAAAATATATATTTTTCGGAGGATACCAAAATGGTAAAAGTTGCTATTAACGGCTTTGGCCGTATCGGTCGTCTGGCTTTCCGTCAGATGTTCGACGCAGAAGGATATGAGGTTGTCGCAATCAACGACCTTACCAGCCCTGCAATGCTCGCTCATCTTCTCAAGTATGATACTGCTCAGGGTTCGTTCCTTGGCAAGATCGGTGAAGAAAAGCACACTGTTTCTTCTACTGAGGATTCCATCATAGTTGATGGCAAGGAGATCAAGATCTACGCTGAAAAGAACGCAGCAGACTGCCCCTGGGGCAAGCTCGATGTTGACGTTGTTCTCGAATGCACCGGCTTCTACACCTCTAAGGAAAAGTCCATGGCTCACATCCAGGCAGGCGCAAAGAAGGTCGTTATTTCCGCTCCCGCAGGCAACGATCTTAAGACCATCGTTTACTCTGTAAACGAGAACACTCTCACCGCTGATGATCAGATCATCTCG
>CAZRVL010000028.1:0-23274 GCA_964603455.1 uncultured Lachnospiraceae bacterium | reverse complement strand
AAAAGTATCCGCAACGTATGCCTTATGGGTCACGGTGGAACCGGAAAGACCTCTCTCTGCGAAGCGATGCTTTATCTCGCCAAAGCAACCGACCGTCTCGGCAAGACTGCCGAAGGAAATACCGTAAGTGACTATGATTCCGAGGAGATCAAGCGCGGTTTCTCGCTCTCTTCATCAATAGCTCCTTTCAGCTGGAAGGACAGCAAAATAAACATAATCGACACTCCCGGCTATCTCGATTTTCAGGGCGAAGTACTTGAAGGTGTACGTGTTGCCGATTCCGCACTCATCGTTGTCGATGGACGAAACGGTGTTGAAGTCGGAACAGAGCTGGCATGGGATTATGCGGTAAAGGAGGGCATTCCGAGAGCCTTCTTTATCAACCGTTTTGACGATGGTGAAGCGAGATTCAAGCGCGTATTCGATTCACTGCGCGAAAAATTCGGAGTCGCGGTCTGCCCGCTGCTCATTCCGATGATAGAGGGTGACAAGGTAATCGGTTTCTTGAATCTTATTGATATGAAATCCGAGGTCTATGACAAGACCGGCGCGAATATGGAATCCGAGATACCAGATGAATTCAAGGAGATCGCAGCGGAATATCGCAATATGCTCTACGAATCCATCGCCGAGACCAGCGAAGAGCTTATGGATAAATTCTTCGCAGGTGAGACCATTACATACAACGAAGCTATCAATGCAGTTCATGACGGCATAATCAGTGGCGGCATAGTTCCTGTATTCTGCGGCTCTGCCACACGTCTGTGGGGAGTTACAGAGGTAATGGACACCATCGCAAATTCCTTCCCACGTCCCACGGCGCGCAAGGTCGAGAAGGTGATCACGCTCGACGGAGAATCGGATATGCCGATAACTCCGGACGGAGATACATCAATATTCGTATTCAAGACGGTCGCCGATCCGTTCGTTGGAAAAATGTCGTTCTTCAAGGTAATGAACGGAGAATTGAAGCGCGATATGACGCTCAGGAACTCTAAGGACGGCTCGACCGAAAAAATGTCGCACATATATACTATCCGCGGCAAGAAGCAGACAGAAGTCGAATCGCTCTGCTGTGGTGACATAGGCATGACCGCAAAGCTTGCAAATGTCAATACGAACGACACTCTGACCACATCGGCTGACAATATAGTTTACAAGGGAATAGAATTCCCCGAACCCTTCCTCACGCAGACGATACGTCCGCTCGCAAAGGGAGACGAGGACAAGATCTCGTCCGGTATCTCAAAGCTGCTCGAAGAAGATCTCACGACACGCTACGAAAACGATGCCGAGACGAAGCAGCTGCTGATCTCCGGACTCGGAGACATTCATCTTGATGTCCTCACTGCGAAGCTCAAGAACCGTTTCGGAACATCGGTAGTCCTCGAAAAGCCGAAGATCGCATACCGTGAGACAATAAAGAAAACTGTCGAAGCCGAAGGAAAGCACAAGAAGCAGTCGGGCGGTCACGGACAATACGGACATGTTCGGATCCGCTTCTCGCCGAGCGAAAACGAAGGACTCACATTTACCGAAAGCGTTGTCGGTGGAGCTGTTCCGAAGGGCTTCTTCCCGGCAGTCGAAAAGGGACTTCTCGAAGCTATGCAAAAGGGTGTACTTGCCGGATTCCCGGTCGTAAATCTTGCGGCTGACCTGTATGACGGTTCATACCACGATGTCGATTCCTCGGAAATGTCGTTCAAGATGGCTGCGAGCCTCGCATACAAGGAAGGACTTCCGAAAGCCAATCCTGTCATACTCGAACCGGTCGGAACTCTTCTCTGCACCGTTCCGGATGACTATGTGGGAGATGTCCTCAGCGATGTGAACAAACGCCGCGGACGTGTTCTCGGAATGGAAGCGGCACACGGACGCAAGGGTTACACCTGTGTTCAGGCTGAAGTTCCGAAGGCAGAGATGACGGATTATCCGATAGCTCTAAGAGCATCTACTCAGGGACGCGGAGTCTTCACCTTCCGTTTCGAAAGATACGAAGAAGTTCCGGCTAATATCGCACAGAAGATAATAGAAGAAGCTAAAAAGAATCAGGAATAATATTTTAGCGCGGCGGACAAAAGCATCCGCCGTGCTTATTTTTCAAATAATTTACATTAATAATATATACAAATCGATACGATTGTGATATAATATATAGGAGAATAAAATTTTAAAGAAGATGATAAAATGACTCTAAGAGTCGCAACCTTCAATCTGAAAAGCACAGGGTTCCAGTTCGGTCACCACAGCTGGAAAAAACGCCGCGCACTTCTTCGAGACACGATACGTGAGCTTAATGCCGACATTATCGGAGTTCAGGAGCTTACGCCGATAATGAAAACATATCTTGAAAATGAGCTTTCCGACTACAATTTCATCGGACGCGGACGCGGTGGACTGGTATTCAACGAACACTCTGACATAGCCGTGAAAAACGGAATAGACATAAACTGTAACTCGACCTTTCCGCTTTCAAAAAACAAAAGCGGTCGATTTTTGTCGGTAAGGTCTCCGCTTTCCTGGATATTTCCGCGGATATGCACATTCGCGGAGCTTTGCTTTGAGGGACAAAAATTCAGGATATTCAATACTCATCTCGATGTGTCGAGTGACACTGCGAGAATGTTTCAGTTAAAGATGATATTTCGCAAAATGACTGCGCTCAACGCTTCAGCTCCGCTTCCGACCATACTCACGGGTGATTTCAATGCGAAGCCGGATTCGAAGACTATCTCGTTTTTGAAGACCTCCGAGTTTCCGAAGCTTTCGAGCGTTTCGCGTTCCGAGAATGAATGCACCTACCACTTTTTTTGCGGAAGGGAATCGCATATGCGGATAGATCACATCTTCGCAAGTCCGGATTTTTCCTCGGTATCTGAGGAGATATTCAAGTATTCGGACAATGGGCTATACCCTTCTGATCACTATCCGCTGATCGCAACATTAACATTATAAGGATGTGCAGCTTATGACAAAAAAGAAGCTCAAAACCTCGGAAAAATTCAGATTTTCGGCAACACAGGTGATAATTCTAGGATTTTTGCTGCTGATACTCATCGGCGGCATAGTGCTGAGTCTGCCGATCTCATCATCGAGCGGCAACTTTACCTCGCTTGAGGACTCGATGTTTACCGCTGTCAGCGCGACCTGCGTCACCGGACTAACGGTGGTTTCGAGCGGAGATTATTGGAGCTTGTTCGGACAGATAGTGATAATACTACTGATACAGATCGGCGGACTCGGCTTCATGACTCTCGCAGTGATGCTTTCAAGATTCGCAAAGCGTCAGATAACTCCGCGTGAGCAGCTGATAGTCGCACAGTCGCTCGGACTTTCTGATCTCGGCTCGGCTCTAAAGCTTGTCAGACGAATATTGTTCGGAACACTTTATATCGAGCTTATCGGAGCATTTATGCTTTCGACTCAGTTCATACCTAAGTTTGGAATCGCAAAAGGAATTTGGTATGGTGTGTTCCATTCAATATCCTCCTTCTGCAATGCCGGCTTCGACTTGATGGACGGGTATATCGGCTTTAAAGATAATTATATCATCGGGATAACGATAATGCTGCTGATAATCCTCGGCGGTATCGGCTTCATAGTCTGGGACGATATTGTGAGCTTTGTAAAAACGAGAAAAAAGGTATCTGTATATTCGAAATTTGTAATAACTATCACACTTTTTCTTATCGTGAGCGGAGCAGCTCTGGTCGCTTTGTTTGAGTGGAACAACCCGAATACCTTAGCCGATATGTCTGTTGCAGACAAGATATACCACAGTCTTTTCCAATCAGTCACGACCAGAACAGCCGGAATAGATTTTATAATAAACTCGAATATGACCGATTCCGCACAGCTGATATGTTTATTCTATATGCTGATAGGCGGAGCAGCCGGCTCGACTGCCGGAGGTGTTAAGGTCGGCAGCTTCGGAGTTTTAGTTTTAGCTGTTTGGAACTTTGCCAAGGGCAGCGACGAGATAGTACTTTCGAACCGCAGAATATCACATGAAACAGTCGTTCGTGCGCTGACTGCGTTCTCGATAAATCTCGGTGCGGGAGTTCTCGGCGCGATATTGATCGCCGCATATGATGAGGTCGAACTTCTCGATGCGCTGTATGAGACAATATCGGCTATATCGACTGTCGGACTTTCGCTGTCGCTCACACCGAGCCTGTCGCTCTTTTCGCACATAGTCGATATGCTTTTGATGTTTTTCGGAAGGGTCGGTATACTCACTATAACCTATTCCCTGCTTTTGAAAAACTCGCACAAGCGCAGCTGCATAAGCTATCCAGAAGTAAATATAATGATATGATAATTGTAAAATAAGGAGCAATCATGACTAACCGCAGTTTTTGTATTATCGGACTCGGCAGATTCGGACAAACACTTGCCGTGAATCTCGCCAAAACAGATCATCAGGTGCTTGTTATTGATGAAGATGACAACGTTGTAAACGCCATGAGCGATATAGTAACAAATGCTGTCATTGGCGACCCGACAAATGAAACTGTGCTTCGTGCAGCAGGTGTCGGAGACTACGACTGTGCGGTCGTTGCCACAGCAAACAGTATAAATGACAGCATACTCATAACATTGAATCTAAAGGAAATGGGTGTTAAAAAGGTCGTTGCTCGTGCCTCCTCAGATCAACACAGCCGTGTACTTGAAAAGATCGGCGCGGATATGGTAGTATTCCCCGAACAGGATATGGGTGAAAAGCTTGTCGGGATACTCGACCGCAACAATGTTCTCGAATATATCGAATTTTCAGACACACACTCAATAGTCGAAGTAGCTGTACCGAAGAAATGGATCGGAAGATCGCTGTCGGAGCTTGATGTACGACGCAAATATAAGGTCACGGTTCTGGCGGTCAGCGATCCGGTATCGGGAATGAACATTTCTCCCGACCCGACAAAGCCCTTCACCGAAAGCGAAACGGTCGCGCTTTTAGGTGAAAACTCCGATATAGACCGAATAATACGATAGGAGAGAGATATGTCTAAGCTGACCGAATTTTATGAATATATCGCAGAAAAAACCGTTTCGGTGGTCGGTATCGGTATCTCGAACAAACCGCTGATAGATTTTCTGCTCTCACACGGTGCTATCGTCACCGCGAGAGATATGAAAAGTGCCGATAAGCTCGGCATAAACGCAGAAGAGCTTGAAAATAAGGGTGTAAAGCTCATACTCGGCGAAGAATATCTGTCTAATATAAAAGAAGAGATCATATTCCGTGCTCCGGGCATACGCCCCGACATTCCTGAATTCAAAAAGGCTGTCGAAAACGGTTCGGTACTCATCTCAGAGATGGAACTTTTCTTCAAGCTCTGTCCATGCAAAATATTTGCCGTAACCGGAAGTGACGGAAAGACTACAACAACGACTCTGACATACACCTTTTTGAAGCGTGAGGCTGAAAAACGGCATTCGAATATAAATGTATATGTCGGCGGAAATATCGGAAAGCCGCTTCTACCTGAGATAGCTTTAATATCCGAAAATGACATGGTAGTTGTCGAGCTTTCGAGCTTCCAGCTTCAGAATATGGATATTTCGGCAGATCTTGCCGCTGTTACAAATGTCACGCCGAATCATCTCAATTGGCACACCGATATGGAGGAATACACCAAAGCAAAGGAAAATATATTTCTTCATGAAAAAAACAAGCGTCTCGTTTTAAATTACGGATGTGAAGCCACGAGAAATATGGCTGAGCTTTCAAATGCCGAGATAACATTTTTCAGTGCAAAATGCGAACCGCCGCTCGAAGCCGCATCGGCTGTGATATTTGATAAAAACGGCTCTATAGTCCGAAAGACCGCAGACGGCGAAGCAAAGATAATCGACTGCTCGGATATAAAGCTTCCCGGAAGACACAATATCGAGAACTACATGACTGCAATTGCACTTACTTGGGGCTATGTCAGCCTCGAAACGATAAAAGAGATCGCAATGACCTTCGGTGGAGTCGAGCACCGCTGTGAATTTGTGCGCGAATTTGAGGGAGTAAAATATTACAACAGCTCGATAGATTCAAGCCCCACACGAACCGAAGCCGCACTCAGAGCATTCGATCAAAAGGTCATCGTAATATGCGGCGGATATGACAAGCACATACCGTATGAACCGCTCGCAAAGCCGCTTATCGAATGTGCAAGCTGCGTAGTGCTGACAGGTGCCACCGCACCGAAAATAAAAGCCGCTCTTCTCTCCTGCCCAAGCTATGAAGGTCAGCCGAGAATAATCGAGAGTGATACATTCGAAGAGGCTGTCCAAGCTGCCAAAAGCACATCAAAATCAGGTGACATAGTTATACTTTCACCTGCTTCGGCAAGCTTCGATCGCTTCAAGAACTTTGAGGAACGCGGATGCTATTTCAAAGAGCTTGTAAATAAATTTTAATTTTTGAAAGGAATTTGCCACGGAACAGGTGTGCAAAGATATTTATAAAATGGACATTAATGAACTCACATTAAAAGCCGAGCGCGATCTCGCGCCGATATTCGCAGATATTGACAGAATAGCTTATGAAAATACCGCAAAGGTACTTGATTCGTTCAGAGAACATCGTATTGATTCGACCTGCTTTGACGGAACGAGCGGATATGGATATGATGACAAGGGACGTGACGCACTCGACAGGGTTTATGCAGATGTATTCGGTGCTGAAGCGGCGTTTGTTCGCCACAGCATAGTAAACGGAACTCAGGCTATAGCTATCGCTCTGTACGGACTTCTCCGTCCAAATGACATAATGCTCTCTGTCACGGGAAAGCCGTATGACACACTTGAACAGGTCATCGGCATAGCCGGAGAAGCAGGAAACGGTTCTCTCGCTGACTTCGGAGTAGAATACCGTCAAGTCGATCTTGTAGATGGAAAGATAGATTTCGATTCTATCGGAAAGCAGCTCGAAGAATGCGGAGAACGTGTAAAGATCGTATTCATCCAACGTTCGAAGGGATATATGACACGCCCGACTCTTACGGTCGCTGAGATAGGCGAGATCGTAAAATTCGTAAAAGCGCGCTCTAATGCTTATGTTGTACTCGACAACTGCTATGGCGAATTTACCGAAGAAAAAGAACCCACGGCGGTCGGAGTTGACCTTATGATGGGATCGCTCATCAAAAATCCCGGCGGCGGAATGGCTGAATCGGGCGGATATGTTGCCGGAACAGCTCGTGCAGTCGAGCTTGCTTCTTATCGCTTAACCTCGGTCGGTGTCGGTCTCGAATGCGGTGCGACTCTCGGAAACAACAAGAGCCTGATAAAGGGATTCTTCTATGCTCCGCACACTGTTGCTCAGGCACTTAAGACTATGCACTTTGCGGCATACATATTTGAAGCTATGGGATTTGAGGTATATCCGCGCTGGAACGAACGCCGCTCGGATATTATTCAGTCGATAAAGCTCGGCTCACCCGAAAATATGATAGCTTTCTGCGGCGGAATACAGAGCGGTTCACCGATAGATTCATATGTCGCGCCGATACCGGATGCAATGCCCGGATACCTCGACAAGGTAATCATGGCTGCCGGAACATTCACTCAGGGTGCATCTATCGAGCTTTCATGTGACGGTCCTGTCCGCGCTCCCTACACGATATATATGCAGGGCGGACTCACCTATGAAAGCGGAAAATTCGGCATTCTTCGCGCTGCCAAGCAGCTGCTTGATTCAAATATATGAACTTAAAGATACTTTCTCTATTCGTAAAGGATTATAAGGACACATCAAATTCGCGCACACGCGACAAATGTGCCGCGGCTGCCGGAATAGTCGGAATAATCTCGAATGTGTTTTTAGCCGTTCTGAAGACTATCATAGGCATAATTACGAACAGCATAGCGATAACCGCAGATGCTGTAAACAATCTCACAGATGCCGGTTCTTCGGTCATCACGCTGATAGGCTTCAAGCTCTCGGAAAAGCCCGCAGATGCCGAGCATCCATATGGTCACAGGCGTATAGAGTACATAACCGGGCTGATAGTCTCGATGGTGATAACCATACTCGGCGGTCAATTTCTAATAAGCTCTGTTGAAAGTCTGTTTGAGCCTTCCGAAACGAATTATTCAACGGTTTCCTTCGTTATTTTAGCGGTCTCAATCCTTGTAAAGCTGTGGCAGAGCCGCTTTTACACTACTGTCGGAAAGCACATAAATTCCACTGCATTGACAGCTACCGCCTCTGACAGCCGAAACGATGTTCTCTCGACCGCAGCAGTCTTTGTCGGAGGGATAATATCACGGTATACATCATTGGAGCTTGACGGATGGCTCGGATGTGCAGTCGCTGTGTTTATAGTGAAATCGGGAATATCGCTTATAATCGAAACTGCCGATCCGCTGCTCGGACTCGCGCCCGATCCCGAACTTATAAGATCTATCGGTGAAAAAATAATGTCGTATGACGGTGTTTTGGGATTTCACGACCTGATGGTGCATAATTACGGACCTGACAGATGCTTTGTATCAGTACACGTCGAAGTCCCGGCTGAACAGGATATACTTGTGAGCCACGATATAATCGACAATATAGAATTTGACTTTCTCCGTGAGACGGGTATGCACGTGGTCATACATTTAGATCCGGTCGTGACGGCTGACAGCGAGATAAATGAGCTTCACAGTGAGGTCGCCGATATTGTTGGAAAGCTCTCGTCAAAATATGAAAAGGAAATATCCATGCACGATTTCAGAGTCGTCAAGGGTCAGACCCATACTAATCTGATATTCGATGTTGCAGTTCCATATGATCTTGGCATAACCGATCACGAGCTGTGCAAACAGATAGAAGACGGCATACATTTATTATCTAAGAATTACAATTCGGTCATCACTTGTGACAGATGTTATTCCCAGACTGTGGAAAAAAGCGAATAAAAATATCCTCCTCGAAAAATTCGAGGAGGATATTTTCATATTTTCGTCAGCTTCATTCAGTCCAGGTCTCAGTGACCTTGCTGTATGCTGCGATCTTATTATCAACTTCCGCACGATCTGCACCGCGGCAGAGGATATAAGTCTTGATCTTCGGCTCTGTTCCTGACGGGCGGATAACTATCTTATCGCCTGCTTCGGTAGCAAAGTAAAGCACATTGGAGGTAGGAAGTCCAGTAGATGTTACCTTTCCGGTCGCAATATCGAGAACGGTATCGTTCAGGTAATCGCGTCTTTCAATGACCTTGTAGCCTGCAAGCTCGGACGGCGGATCACTTCTGAGCTTATCCATAAGCTTCTTCATTTTTTCAAGTCCGTCAAGACCTTCCATATATATGTTCGATGCACCTTCACCGAACTGTCCATATTCGTTATAGAGAGCTTCCATAGCATCACAAAGTGTCATTCCCTGTGTCTTATAATAAGCTGCCATTTCGGATATGAGCATAGTCGCAACGACCGAATCCTTATCACGCGCATATGTGCCCTTGAGGTAGCCGTAGCTCTCTTCAAATCCGAAAATAAAGTTGTCATGACCTGTGACTTCGTATTTCTTTATGACCTCGCCGATAAACTTGAAGCCTGTAAGCACATTATGCAGCTTTACATTGTGTACACGGCATATCTCAGTGACCATCTCGGTGGTAACTATCGTCTTTACGGCATAGGGATTCTCTGGCATTTCGGTAGATTCATAGGCTCTTATGATATAATCGAGCAGCAGTGCGCCGACTTGGTTTCCGGTCAGACAAACGAATTTTCCGCTCTTATCACGCGACATTATTCCCGTGCGGTCTGCGTCAGGGTCAGTCGCAATTATGAGATCGCTTCCTATCTTTTCAGCCTGCTTTATTCCAAGCTCGAAAACTGCGGGATATTCGGGGTTGGGAAATTCTACAGTTGGGAAATTTCCATCTATGACCATCTGCTCCTCGACAGGATATATGTGCTTAAGTCCGATGCGCTTGAGAACCTCCGGAACTATTCTGTAGCCTGTTCCGTGCAAAGGAGTATATACTATTTTAAGCTCGTCAGCAACCTTCGCTATAACATCGGGATTTACTGCCTCTGCTATTACCTTTGACATATAGAGATCATCAAATTCATCCGTGATATACTCGATGATACCCGAATCAATACCTTCCGACAGAGCTATCTGCTTGACATCGTTAAATATATCGGCTGCCGCTATAAATTCGGAGACAGTCTTTGCATGATCGGGCGGAAGCTGTGCGCCGTCCTCCCAATATGCCTTATAACCGTTGTACTGCTTTGGATTGTGAGAAGCGGTTATGTTTATGCCGGCGATGCAGTTGAGCTCGCGGACAGCAAATGAAAGCACGGGAGTCGGACGAATGCCGTTGAAAAGCTTGACCTTTACACCGTTCGCCGCCAAAACGCAAGCTGCGGTCTCTGCAAATAATTTTGAATTGTTGCGCGAATCATATCCGACAGCTACACCGCGCTCTGCCTTTCCGAGCTTGGTAATCAGAGCTGCAAGTCCCTGAGTGGCATGAGCAACGGTATAGACATTCATTGCATTCGTACCTGCGACCATTATTCCGCGAAGTCCGGCAGTTCCGAATTCAAGATCCTTAACAAAACGGAATTTCACTTCCTCGTCATCATCGGCGATGGCGCGAAGCTCGATTTTTGTACTCTCATCGACCTTATCTGAACTCAGCCAGCGTTCAAAATTTTCTCTGTATGTCATATAAATCTCCTTGAATTAAATTAATATTGGATCATATGGCGCATTACTTCGTGCCTTCGAGAGCAGTCGCCAGCTGATCGGGACATGATGTGGGCTTGAAGCCGCATCTTATTCCCTTGAGACGTGCGATAGCTTCATCGACCTTCATTCCGGCAACAAGAGCAGCAACGCCCTGCGTATTTCCGGAACATCCACCGACAAACTTCACTTCTTTTATAGTATCGCCGTCAAGAACGAAATTTATCTCTCTTGCACAGGTTCCGGTCGTTTTATAGGTATACTCTTTTTCCATTTTATTTATTCCTCATTTTGTTGTATTTTCCGAGCATCGAGATGAATCCAAGATACTCAAGTCTTTCGCCAAGTCCTCCGCTTCCAACAGCTCTTATGCCTTGACAGCCGAGCTCTTCGACTCTTTCGTATATCCGAAGCGGCAGATTGGAATTTATAAGATCAGTACCAACTCCGCCGAGAGTGACTCTCTTCGGAGCAGCGGTGCATTTTTTTAAATATACCGCAGAAAATCTCGAATCGATATTCGATATATCCTCTTGATCTGAATCAACAGACGGCAGATATATCATAGGTCTGTTCGTTTTAACAAATCCGCCGCGTGTTGCAACAGCGCATACTTTGTCATTCCTCGACACCACTTCTATCTCCTCGACATCATCCGAGATAACGACAAAGCGCATATCTTCGGGAAGCTCTGCGGAAAGCATTTCATATGCTCCGGACGGTTCTATCACAGCTACATCCGAATTTATGTATTTATAAAATTCTATAAGCGTTTCGGCACGCCTTATCGGTCTGTCCCAAAGCTCATCGCCGCCGCGCCATATGAGCTGAGTGACTATCTGCCTTGTCGGAAAAGGCTCGAACAATGTAAATTCGGCATTTTCTCCGTCAAGTATGCGCAAAAAATTTTTATGATCCATCAGTCCTTGATATGTGCATAAACTCCGAGAGTTTCGTACTGCGGAGCGGCAAGTGCCATGAAAAGTGCGAACGGTTCGACCGCACGGTCGGGACAATGAAGGATGACATCGTATGCAAAATCATTGTCACTGTATGTCAGCGGTATCGCATCGACCTTATAAAGCTTCAGTCCGAAATTTCCCGCCGCAGTAAGCAGCTCAGCCAATGTTATCTCCTCGCTCGGAACGAAGCTAAGCTCCAAGAAACGTGCATCGCAGCATTCAGGAAGGTCATCACTGAATGTCAGATTTTTTGAGAGCAACGCATATCTTGTGGTAACACCGTCAGCTCCGGCGGTTATATCACAGGTCAATACTATTTTCAGCTCATATTTGTCGATAAGACGGCAAAAACCTATGAGCTTTGCATCACGCGAGCTGTCGAGCGGAAGTATGCACATATCGGCTCTCGAATAATATACCTCCTCGCAGACCGATTGGAAATCGCTCTGGTAATCGACAGAAGGATTGCCGAGAACTTTGGCAAATTTCAGGAATGCGTCATCTGCAAAGGCATTTTTCAGGTACGCGATCTTCGGATCTTTTGCAAGCTTCGCAAAGCCGTCAGGCTCTCCGAGCAGCGATGCCAACCTGAAATCATTACGCCAGCCGAGTCTTTCCGCCAAAAAGCGACAGACTATGAGCTTATCGGACAAAAGCTGCGATGAATAATATGCTTCGAGATATGGGACAGACTCCTCGACTGCACCTTCCGGAATTATTCCGCGTGAGAACAATTCGGAAAATCCCTCGACCCTCTCATCCGAATCGAGCAGCATATCCGAATTTTTAGATATGAGCATTGCAAGGTCGGAAAGCTGGGCTATCCTGCGCTCTACAGAAGATGATGTCTCGGAATCGAGCAGCTTTAGGTTTGAATCTATTATCCCTGTGCGGTCGATATTCATCAGAGCTTTCTCCCTTCTGAATCAAGCAGCAGAGATGTGCAGGCTATCGCCGCCGCGGCTTCAACGACCGGAACGGCTCTTATCGCTATACAGGGATCATGTCTGCCCTTTATGCTGAGCTTGGCATTTTGTCCGCTTTCGAGATCAACGGTATCCTGTTCTACGAATATCGAAGGCGTTGGCTTCATCACCACAGAAAATATAACAGGCATACCTGTAGTCATTCCACCGACTATACCGCCGCAGTTATTGGTTTTTGTAACGACCTTGCCGTTCTTATATTCGTATGCGTCGTTCGCCTGAGAACCGTAGAGCCTACAGAAATCATTTCCGATTCCGAATGATATTCCTTTGACTCCGGGTATCGCAAAGCAGAGCTTAGATATTTCCGATTCAACACTTCCAAACATATGCTCACCGAGTGCGGCAGGAAGTCCTATCACACCGCACTCTATCATTGCACCGACCGAATCGCCGCGCATCTTTGCCGAAGCGATTATCGTCTTATAAGCCTCAGCCGCCATCGGATCGATAGTCGGTATATCCTTCTTTTTAAGTGCATTCAATTCGGAAGGCTTGACATCTGTCGGGAATGAACTGTCTGTGACATTGAGTATCTGCTTTAAGTGTGCGGCAACAGTTATCCCTTTCTGCGACAAAAGCTGTGTGCAGAGTGCGCCGGCAAAGGTAAACGGTGCGGTAAGCCTTCCCGAAAAATGTCCGCCGCCGTGAAGCTCACAGTGTTCGCCGTATTTCAAAAGAGCGGGATAATCGGCATGATTCGGTCGCGGAAGCTTGACCTTTGAATAATCTGAGCTGTGCTGATTGGTATTCTCGATGACAGCGCAAATCGGAAAGCCGTTCGTATACCCTTCCGAAACACCGCTGACGATCCTCGGAAGATCGGCTTCCTTGCGCGGAGTAGAAAGTTCTCCGCCCGGTGCGCGGCGTTTCATCATGGCTGATATGAGCTCATAGTCGAGCTTCATCCCTGCCGGGAAGCCATCAATAACCACACCTATTGACGCTCCGTGCGATTCACCGAATATCGAGAGCTTAAGTTTTTGTCCGTATACGGATGGCATAGCTATGCCCCTTTCTTTTAAAGTTGTTCGAGCATATCGAAGCTGTCGGTAAGGAAGGCTTGAAGCTCGTCTGCCGTAAGCTGTCTCTGAGAGAGCAGTGCAAGCGTGTATATCTGCTTTGCGATCTTCTCCGCCTTGGCTTCATCGGTATCGACTTCATTTGCCAGACGTGTGATCAGCTGGCTCGAAGCATTGACAATGAGAGTTGCATCTGTCGGGAAGTTCATTCCGCCCATATCGTTTCCTGACATACGATACATCTTCATCATATCGTCCATACGGCGCGATTCTTCCGAAATGTTGAGTATAGCAGGTATTTTTGCGTTCTTAAGCAGCTCAAAGCTTACCTTGAGTTCATTATTGCCGCTGACCTTCTTGAAAAGCTCGACGAGCTTTTCATTGCTCTCGGCATTTCCGTCAGCCTTGAGTGCAGAAGCTATATCGGCATCTATACGAACGAACTTTACACCGTCATTAGCCTGCTCTATAACATTAATAAACTGAGTATCGATCATCTTATCGAGTACAACGACCTCAATGCCCTCTGCCGCAAACATAGCTATATACTGTGCCTGAGCTGTCTTATCGGCGGTATAGTATACGGTATTTTCATGCTTGTCCTTCGCAGCTTCGAGATATTCGCTGAGTGTAACGAACTTTCCGTCGGTATTCTGATAAAGTATGGAATCCTTCAGGCGATCATAGAACTTGCGGTCACGCAGACAGCCGTATTCCACAAAGGTCTTAAGATCGTTCCAGAGCTTTTCGTAATCCTCACGTCCTGTGTTGAACATGGAATTGATCTTATCCGCGACCTTTTTAACGATATGTGCGGAGATCTTCGCAACATATCCGCTGTTCTGAAGATAGCTTCTCGAAACGTTCAACGGAAGCTCGGGGCAGTCAAGCACACCCTTGAGCATCAGCATATATTCGGGGATAACTTCCTTGATATTGTCTGCAACGAATACCTGATTGTAATAGAGCTTTACCTGTCCTTCAAGGCTGTCGTATTCATGCGCTATCTTCGGGAAATAGAGTATTCCCTTGAAGTTGAGCGGATAATCCGCATTCAGGTGGATATGGAACAGAGGCTCACGGTAATCATTGAATACCTTATGGTAGAAGCTGTCGTATTCCTCATCGGTACAGTCTGAGGGATTCTTCTGCCAGAGCGGATGAATATCGTTTATCGGCTTCGGTTCGGTCTTGTCCTCGGCTGCTTCATCCTTCTTTGCCTCGTCCTCTTTCTGCTGCTCTTCCTCGGTCTTAACGACTTCGAGATATATCTCTACAGGCATGAACGAGCAATACTTTTCAAGTATCGAACGAATGCGGTATTCATCGAGAAATTCTTCCTCGTCCTTCATGATGTGCATAACGACATCTGTTCCGCGCTCGGCACGGTAAAAATCTTTAGTTATCTCATATTCACCTGCCTCGGTGCATACCCACTTTACCGCATCCTCAGACTTATACGAGCGTGTGATAACATCAACAGTATCACTGACCATAAACGAAGAATAGAAGCCGAGACCGAAGTGACCTATGATACCGTCCTTCGCCGCATCCTCTTCGTTGCCCTCATACTTCTGAATAAATTCAAGCGCACCCGAAAGAGCGATCTGGCATATGTAACGTCTGACTTCATCCTCGGTCATACCGATACCGTTATCCGAAACGGTAAGAGTTTTAGCCGCTTTATCGATCTTTACGGTGATCTTGAAATCATCGGCTATGTCCTTAGCTTCTCCGAGCGATGAGAGACGCTTCAGCTTCGTTACCGCGTCACAGGCATTGGAAACTATCTCGCGAAGGAATATCTCCTTTTCGGAATAGAGCCACTTTTTTATTATCGGGAATATGTGTTCAATTTCAACGGAAATTCCGCCTTTTTCTGTGTTTTTTACTTCTTCTGACATTATAATTACCTCTTTACATTAAAAGATAAGTACAGGGCAGCGAATACTGTCCTACAATATATTATACCTCTCTTTTGCAGAATTGTCAAGAAGACAATCAAGAATGTTACACGGAGTTCAACTTTTTTAACAAATATATCAAAAAAAGCTCCGGTCGAGCCGGAGCTTAAACTTAATTTTCGTAATCGAATACTCTTACATAGTCGCAGACGAAGAAATCGTCCTCAAACTTCTCGCCGACCGGATAAGGCTTCGAGCTTCTCCAGCCCTGAACCTCGGTGGTGAGCAGAATGAACTGCGGTACCTGTGAAACGGTCTCGGTAGCTCTCGAAACTATTTCACCGTCACAGTAGAATACATATTCATCGGGAGTCCAGAGCATTCCGAAGGTATGATAACCGTCAGCGGTTTCCTTAAGATCGTAGTTTACTCTTCCTTCTTCTCTGAATCTTGCGCCGTAGCCGCCCATGATATTTCCGGTAGTGGCTCTTCCGACACCAAAGCATTCCATAATATCGCTCTCGACTCCGCTCCATACATCATCGTAGGTCATACCAATGGACGGGGACTGAGTCCAGAATGCCGACCACATTACGTTAGGCTCGCGCTGGAACTTACAACGGCACTCATAATATCCGAAGCGGTGCATGAATTTCGGTTTTTCGATATTTCCGATCTTCCAGATAGTGTCCTGCTTCCAGGGATTTGCATCGTCGTTGCCGCTGAGCGGTATATCGAACGAGTTAGAACCGGTCTGGAGCTGCGGAGAGCAATAATAGCCGTCCTTTTCGACGCGGTGAAGCTCGACATTTCCCTTACCGTCAAGTCTTACACCCTCATCACTGTATGCACCGAAACGTTTGCCCCAGAAATTCAAGCGGAAGCCCCACTTTGTGGTATCAAGCTCCGTGCCGTCAAATTCGTCTGCCCAAACGAGCTTCCACTCTCTGTCCTCCGGCAGAAAGCTCGAAACATGACCTTCGACCTTATATTCTTTCATTTTAACATTTCCTCCTTGATTTTAGAAATCAAATTTGTTATAATTATTATATCACCATTATTCGCGAAATTCTTTCGAAAACGAATCCATATATTATGAAATCGAACTCAACTTGGAGGATTTAAAAATGAAAATACTCGAAAGCGGGATTTACCGCTCATCGGATTACTTCAATAGTGAAATATCGCCCGAACGGATCGTCGAGCGATATGAGCTTGAATTATATTTTGGCGGTGAAGGCTTCAGCGTTATCAACGGAATAAAATATCCGCACGCAGGCTGCCACTTTCTGCTATCAAAGCCAAATGAAAGAAGATTTTCAATAGGTCGCTTCGAATGCAGCTATGTACACTTCATATCAGATGAACCCGAGCTTGAAAATATCGCCGGGTATATACGCAAAGACCCGGAGGATGCTTCGGTAAGTGCAATGGAGCGCATAATGAGCGGCAGCAGACTCAAACGTCTGTCCTGTCTCTGTGAACTGCTAGATGAGCTTTCAAGCTACAAGGAGCGTCCGAAAAATTCCGAGCGGTACATCGAGCAGATAATAATGACTAAGGAATATATGGAAAAGAACTACGGCTCACGGATAACTCTCGAAGATCTTTCCGAACTCACATATCTTTCGAAAAATTTTTACCGCACGATATTTTCAAGAGTTATGGAAATGTCTCCGCAAAAATATCTTCAAAAGATACGTGTATCAAAGGCTGTCGAGCTGATTCGAAAGGGTGATATACCGCTCAGTGAGATAGCACAGATATGCGGTTTCGAAAATCAGTCATACATGAATTACGTTATCAAAAATGCAACCGGAAAAACTCCGACCGAATTTAAAGAATGAGATTTGCGATATTGAAGAACAGTGTCGAAACGAGCCATGCCGTTCCGAGCTGCATACATACCGAGCCTAGCGTGAAGAGCTTGGATGAGCTTTCGCGTCTTATAGTAGCTATAGCTGCTACACAGGGCACATAGAGCAGCACGAAAAGCATAAGCGAATAGGCATTTACCGCAGTGAAGCCGACTTCTCCGAGTGCCAAAGAAAGTGCGGACATTCCCGAAACCGAGGAAATATTGCTTATTCCGTAAAGCACAGACATACTTGATACTACGACTTCCTTCGCCGCGATTCCGGATATGAGAGCGACTATTATCTGCCAATATCCGAGTCCGGTAGGTCTCATTATCGGAACCAAAACTTTAGCTATCATAGCTGCGAAGCTGTCGCCCATATTTTCCGAGCAGAGTCCGTTTATGCCGAAATTCAATAGGAACCAGAGGATTATCGAAGCGATGAATATCGTCGTTCCGGCTTTTGTAAGGTAGTCCTTGACCTTATCCTTTACATATATGAATACGGTATGCGCATTCGGAGTCTTATATTCGGGAAGCTCTATAAGTAATGTATGCCCTTCATACTTTTTCGAACATTTCGAAACGATAAGAGCCGCGATTATCGCCGTCACAAGTCCGAAAAGATACATTGAAAATGCGGCAAGTCCAGCCCATTTTCCGAAAAACATCTGAGAAAGCAGCACATACACCGGAAGACGTGCCGAACAGGACATGAACGGTGTTACAAGCATGGTTTTAAGGCGGTCACGACGATCTTCCAAAGCCCTCGATGCCATTATAGCTGGAACTGTACATCCGAAGCCCAAAAGCATAGGTATGAACGCACGTCCCGACAGCCCTATCTTTCCCATGAGTCCATCCATTACATATGCCACTCTCGCCATATACCCGCTGTCTTCAAGAATAGCCAGCGCAAAGAAAAGTATCACAATATTCGGCAAAAACGTCAATATACCGCCGACTCCTGCTATTATTCCGTCAACTATAAGAGATGTTACAAGTTCATTTACCGAAAGGCTGTTGAACAGCTGCAAAACCGCTCCCGAAATAAATTCGAGTCCAACTTCAAAATATCCCTTCAGCCAATCGCCTATCACGAATGTAAATGTAAATACCAATGCCATTATTCCGAGGAATACCGGTATTCCCCAGATTCTGTGAGTAAGTATGCTATCGACCTTATCGGTAAATGCGCTTTTCTCGTCTCTGTTGACCAGTACTTCGGCAACTACCTCCTCAATAAAGTCATATTTTTCATTTATCATTCGGCTCTCATACTGCGAAGGATCAAAATCGAGCGGATGCTCTTTTATAATATCCGAATCGTTTTCAAGGTATTTTATAGCCAGCCAACGCGAATTTTCATTATCGCCGATCTTCTGTTCGAGCGAGGTTATGACAGATTCGATCTCATCCGAATAGACCAGCGCATATTCCTCATGCAGAGCGGCATTTTGACCGACCTTGTGATGATGCTCTATCCTGTGCTTGGCAGAGGCATCCTTGTGATGAAGCACCGCGTGCATAAGCTGTTCAAGTCCGGTCTTTTTTCTCGCCGACACCGGTATGACCGGAATACCGAGCATTTCCTGCATTCTGTGTAGGTCTATCTCCATTCCGCGCTCCTCAACGATGTCCATCATATTGAGAGCCATAACGACAGGCTTGCCGAGTTCGATGAGCTGCATCGTCAGATACATATTCCGTTCGAGAGCCGAAGCATCGGCAACATCCACGATAACATCGACCTCATCCGAAAGTATGCACTGTCTCGACACCCTTTCCTCCATAGTATATGAGGTCAGTGAATATATTCCCGGAAGGTCGATGAGCTTTAGTTCGTGACCTCTGAAATCGTATGCTCCCTCTTTTTTCTCGACAGTAACGCCCGGCCAGTTGGCGACCTTAAGATTTGCACCGGTGTATGCGTTAAAGAGAGTGGTTTTACCGCAGTTGGGATTTCCGATGAAGGCTATAGTTAAATTTTGTTTTTCAGTCATTGCAGTCAGTTACCCCTCTACCTCTATTCCTTCGGCTATCTCGCGGCCAAAGGCATATCTCGTCCCTCTTAATTTTACGATCACAGCTCCTGCGTGCTTTTTGTTCAGCAGCTTTATTTGAGTTCCTCCGGTAAGTCCGAGCATTTCAAGTCGTTTTGCTGTATCATGGCGCAAAGTCAGAGCTCCGACCTTAGCACTCTGCCCTATCTCCATTGCAGATAATGTCATCAACTCACATCCTTATTAAAAAATTTATATAAGTTAGTTTACACTACATTCGCGGATTTGTCAATAGGCAGAATATACAAACTCTTGACATTTTTGAAAATTTATGATATAATTAAATGTAATCATATCAATGATCGGAGCAGTTATGTCCTACAATCTTTACCCGGAATTGAATCCGGCGAATTATTTCGAACCTGATACCGTCAGGATAACCGTGCATATGAATCAGCACCACGGCAAATTCTGGAATCACACGCATAAATTTTATGAATTTGTATATATTGACAGCGGATTTTCTCTGCATTCCTACAACGGCAAGACCACAGTCCTGACCGCAGGAGATCTGTTTGCGATATTTCCGGGGAATGTGCATTCCTACACACGTGCATACCACACCGACCTATATAACTGCTTATTTTACCTTGAAGAGCTCGGAAGTCTCAAAAACGAAATAATCAACCTGCCCGGAATAGATTGGGAAAGAAAAAATAACAGACTGCCTATAATACATGTCGATCTGAATGAACGTCGAGAATTGGTCTCGATACTCGAAATGATGCGCACCGAGCGAAACGAAAAGAATATCGGTTGGGAGCTAAAAATGAAGGCTCTTCTGACCGAGCTTCTCATAACCTATTCGAGACTTGTATCAGAGGCAGGCTCAAAAGGATTTGATGAGAACGCCGACAAGCGCGGATACAGCGGATACATATATTCTGTGCTCAATTTTGTCGAGGAACACTACAAGGAGGACATAGGTTCTCCCGAAATGGCAGAAGCCGCAGGACTTTCGACAGATTATTTGACAAAAAAATTCAGAGAGGTAATGGCTATGACCCCCTCCGAATATTTGCGCCGCTTCAGAGTTGCAAGGTCTATGGATCTGCTCAGCGAAAGCGATATGTCGGTCTCGGAGATCGCCGCAGAATGCGGATTCGGCGACATATCGGTCTATTCGAGGATATTCAAGCAGGTAGTCGGTCTGTCACCCGCAAAATTTCGAATAGACAAATAATTTTTGAAAGGAATCTTTATTCTTATGATCAAACCAGAACTTCTGTCTCCGGCAGGCAGCTTCGATAAAATGCGGTCTGCTATATTATACGGAGCAGACGCGGTATATCTTGCCGGAGATGACTTCGGTATGCGTGCGGCGGCTGCCAATTTTACACTCGAAGAGCTTTCCGAGGCAATAAAATACGCACACGACAGAAATGTACGCATAAATCTCACTCTCAATACAACTCCACACTCGGATGAATATCCAAAGCTTGTGGAATATATAAAGGAATTATCTCCGCTCGGTATAGATGCGATCATCGCCGCCGACCTCGGAGTCATCGCACTTATAAAAAAATATCTTCCTGACACCGAGCTACACATCTCGACTCAGGCATCCACGGTCAGCGCAGCCGCCGCAAGTGAATGGTATAAAATGGGAGCAAAGCGCGTAGTTCTCGCACGCGAGCTGAGTCTCGATGAAATAAAATATATACGTGAAAATACTCCACCAGAGCTTGAGCTCGAAGCCTTTATACATGGTTCGATGTGCATATCCTATTCGGGTCGATGCCTGCTGTCTCAGCATTTCGTCGGACGTGATGCAAATCGCGGTCGCTGTGCCCAGCCCTGTCGCTGGAACATGACTTATCAGCCTTCGGTCATTGCAAAGGAAAACGATCTCGATGAAGGCTGCGCAGATTATGAGATAGTAGAAGAAAAACGTCCGGACAATAGAGTTCCTGTCGAAGAAAACGAGCGAGGAACATTCTTCCTGTCTTCAAAGGATATGTGCATGATCGAGCATATTCCGGAACTGATAAATTCTGGAGTCACTTCATTTAAAATAGAAGGACGAATGAAGAGCGAATACTATGCCGCGGTCGTGACGAACACCTACCGAATGGCGATAGATTCCTATCTCGCAGACCCACGGAATTATAAATACGATCCGTCATGGCTTCGTGAGCTTGAAAGTGTCAGCCACCGCGAATATTCCACAGGATACTATTTTTCAAAGCCGAACGAAGATGCGAATACCGCAAAGAATCCGGGATATATAAAGGAAAAAGCATATCTCTGCCGCGTTGAACGCTACGATAGCCGGACGCAGACTGCATATTTCGTTCAAAGAAATAAAGTATTTGCAAATTCGGATGCAGAAGTCATCTCCCCCGGAATGACAGGACGTGCGATACATCTCGGTGAGCTTTTTGATAATAGCGGAAACAGCATAGAGTCAGCACCTCATCCTTATATGGAATTTTCGGCTAAAGTTCCATTCGAGCTGCACGCCGGAGACATTATCAGAGGTAAATAATGTATGGAAATATTCATTGAGCTTCTGAAATCGGTGCTTTTCGGAATTGTAGAAGGAATAACCGAATGGCTTCCGGTATCGAGCACCGGACATTTGATACTCCTTGAAGAATTTGTTAAATTCCAAAACGTTTCAGAAGGCTTTTGGTCGATGTTCGAGGTCGTGATACAGCTCGGAGCTATCATAGCGGTCATCGTGATCTTTTGGAACAAAATATTCCCATTCGCAAAAAACGGCGAGATCCTTCATATAATGAAGCGCGACAAATTCTATATGTGGCTGAAGATTGCTGTCGCGTGTGTTCCGGCGGCGATAATCGGAGTACTGTTTGACGATATTATCGATTCGCTTTTCTATAATCCGCTCACAGTCGCGATAATGCTGATAGTTGTCGGAATAGCATTCATAATAGTCGAAAAGCACAACAAAGCTCGAATGGCTTCGATAAATAATATTGATAGTCTAAGCTTCAAGACCGCATTAGCAATAGGGCTGTTTCAATTGATAGCAGCTGTATTTCCGGGAACATCGCGTTCCGGTGCAACTATTCTCGGTGGACTCATGCTCGGAGTAAATCGCACGACTGCGGCTGAGTTTACATTCTTTCTTGCCATACCCGTAATGCTCGGTGCAAGCCTATTGAAAGTTGTAAAATTTGGACTTGTATTCACCACGACCGAGCTGCTCGTACTTATAGTCGGCTGTCTTACCGCATTCATAGTTTCGATGATATGTATACGTTTTCTAATGGATTTCATAAAGAAGCATGACTTTAAGATATTCGGATGGTATAGGATAGCACTCGGTGTGATCGTACTTTTATATGCTCTGATCAAATAGTAAAAAGCGGCAGAAAAAGCATCTGCCGCTTTTATTCTTATAAAAGGAAACGGCGTGACCGAAGCCACGCCGTGCGATTAAGAAGAAAACTTATTTTCAGTTTTTCAAAATTAAGTATATGCTGAGTTACAGAAGCTTTCAAACTCGAAATCAGCATTTTGATCCACAAGATCAAGAATCTATGCTTTGTGATCTGTGTGGCACGAGCCTGCCATGCTGCAATGTGCGCAGTTAGAACCACATGTAGATTTTCCGCGCTTCTTATCACGAAGCATGGACCAGACGATCAAAGCAACTGTTCCGGCAAGTGCCAGACTGATAAGTACTGTTGCAAGCATTTTCAACTATCCTTTTCATAAGCTCTGCTCAATGACCCGAGATTATTGTGGGTCATTGAGCATTTTTTATTATTTGCTTACCTTTACCTTTTCGGTGAGGGTCGTTGCTTCCTTGTAGGGGCG
>CAZRVL010000027.1:0-23467 GCA_964603455.1 uncultured Lachnospiraceae bacterium | reverse complement strand
ATGTTCGTCGGTATGGGAGCCTCGAAGGTTCGCGACCTCTTCAAGCAGGCGAAGGAAAAAGCACCCTGCATCGTGTTCATCGATGAGATAGATGCTATCGGACAGAAGCGCGAAGGGCGTATCGGCGGAAACGATGAGCGCGAGCAGACGCTCAATCAGCTGCTGACCGAGATGGACGGCTTTGAGGGCAACACGGGAGTTATAATCCTCGCGGCGACCAACCGTCCCGAATCGCTCGACCCGGCACTGACCCGTCCGGGACGCTTTGACCGCAGAGTTCCGGTCGAGCTGCCCGATCTCAAGGGACGCGAGGCGATACTCCGCGTTCACGCGAAGAAGATCAAGACCTCGGCTAATATCGATTACGAGCGTATCGCTCGAATGGCATCGGGTGCATCCGGTGCGGAGCTTGCGAATATCATAAACGAAGCTGCCCTCAGAGCGGTTCGTGACGGACGCAACGAGGCGACTCAGCACGACATCGAGGAGAGCATCGAGGTCGTTATCGCGGGCTATCAGAAGAAGAACGCTATACTGACCGATGCAGAGAAGAAGATCGTCGCATATCACGAGATCGGACACGCGCTCGTCGCGGCACTTCAAACCAATTCCGCACCCGTTCAGAAGATAACGATAATCCCGCGCACCTCGGGCGCACTCGGCTACACTATGCAGGTCGAAGAAGGAAATCACTATCTCATGTCAAAGGTCGAGATCGAAAACAAGATCGCGACCCTCACCGGAGGACGTGCGGCAGAGGAGATCGCCTGCAACACGATAACGACCGGAGCATCGAACGACATTGAGCAGGCTACAAAACTTGCCCGCGCGATGATAACCCGCTACGGAATGAGCAGTGATTTCGATATGGTGGCACTCGAAACTGTGACCAATCAATATCTCGGCGGAGATGCTTCTCTCGCTTGCTCGCCGCATACTCAGGCAGATGTTGACAAAAAGGTCTTCGAGCTTGTCAAGGCGCAGCACACTAAGGCAGCTAAAATTCTCACCGAAAACCGTTCAAAGCTCGATGAACTGGCGCATTTCCTTTATCAGAAGGAGACGATCACCGGCGATGAGTTTATGGAGATACTGAATAAGTAAAAATATCCGTCAGGCTTCGCAGTCTGACGGATATTTTTGATATATGGCAGTATAGTATATTTTCCAAATATACTACAGTAATTTCATACGCTGTTCATAAAGATATAGTATAATACTTACACAGTCATCTGAACGTGAAATGAAATTCACAGACTGTAAGTTTTGAAAAATAACTCTAAACGGAGGAAGTAAATGAACAATTTCACACAAAACGGCGATACCTTTTTTCAGAGATCGCCGAAACCGCCAAAGCCGAATTTCGATACTAAAAAGGTAAAAGCAATCCTGATCGCCGCAATCGTCATAATAGCTGCATTGGCTCTGTTTTCTACCTCATGGTACACGGTAGATGAAAAGCAGCAGGCGGTCGTCACCACCTTCGGAAAGGTCACTGATGTCACCGGCGCGGGCATACATTTTAAGCTGCCCTTTGGCATACAGCAGGTCAAGACAGTTGATGTAAACGTGTTCCAGAAGATCGAAATAGGCTACCGAAGCGATGAATACAGCCCCGACAGCTATGAGGTCGTTGAAAAGGAATCGAAAATGATAACTGGTGACTATAATATAGTCAATGTCGATTTCTTTGTCGAGTATAAAATATCCGACCCCGTGAAATATCTCTACAATTCGAAGAATCCCGAGGTCATACTCAAAAACCTCATCCAGAGCCAGATACGTGCAGTCGTTGGCTCGGCAACGGTCGATTCTGTACTTACCGACGGAAAGACCGAGATACAGATACGTGTTAAGGAGCTTGCGACCGAAGCACTCGCCGATTACGATATAGGTCTAACGCTCACCGATATAAAGATACAGGATTCCGAACCGCCTACAGCCTCAGTTATTGAAGCTTTCAAGGCAGTAGAGACCGCAAAGCAGGGCGCGGAGACCGCAATAAACCAAGCCAAGGCATATTCGAATGCAAAGCTTCCGAATGCTCAGGCAGAAGCCGATAAGCTCATTCAAAATGCCGAATATTTGAAGCAGAATCGAATAAACGAGGCTATCAAGCAGGTTGCAAGATTTTCCGCAATGTATGATGAATATGCGAAGAATCCGGATATAACCAAGCTGAGAATGTACTATGAGATGATAGAAGAGGCTCTTCCGGGAGTAAAGCTCTATATAGATGCTTCGAACGGAACTACCGAAAAGCTTCTGCCGCTTGAAAACTTTGCAGGCTGAGAAAGGAAAATACATGAAAAAAACGATAATAACGCTCTTTATCCTGCTACTTGTAGTTATCGCAGGCTCACAGGCATTGTACGCAGTTGCCGAAAATGAATATGTCTGTGTTATGCGCTTTTCCGAAATAGTAAAGGTGGACAGCGAGCCGGGACTGCACGTTAAGCTCCCGTTTGTCGATAATACCCTGAAATTCCCGAAGACCACGCTCATATATGACATTCCTCCCTCCGAGGTACTCACCTCAGACAAGAAGAACATGACGGTTGACAGCTACATAATCTGGGAGATAGCCGACCCGAAGACCTTCTACCGTTCGCTCGGAACTACCTCCGAGGCAGAGGCACGTCTCAACGCCGTCACATACAACTCGATAATGAACCTCATGGGTAAGCTCCAGCAGTCCGACATAATCAATATGGATGATGCTTCCGAGCGAAATGATATTTACGAAGGAATAACTAACGAGGTCGCCGGTCTGTGCGAAGCTTACGGAATAAATGTGCTCGATGTAAAGATAAAACGCTTCGATCTGCCCGATAATAACGAACAGGCGGTCTATGAGCGTATGATCTCCGACCGAAATCAGATCGCGGAAAAATATACTGCGGACGGAAACTATGAAGCTTCGATAATCCGAAACGATGTCGATAAGCAGGTGAATATCGTTGTCTCGAATGCCGAAGCCGAAGCTGCAAGACTCGAAGCCGAGGGTGAGCAGGAATATATGCGCCTTTTGGCAGAGGCTTACAACACTGCGGACAAGAAAGAATTTTATGAATTTATGCGTGCGCTCGATGCATTGAAGGCTTCGCTTTCCGGCGAGGACAAGACTGTGATTCTCGATGCGGATTCTACACTCGGAAAGATATTGACAACCCCCTGATAAGTGAGAAAGCATATGTTCACATCCTTGATCTCAGGTCTTTCGTTTTCCGATATACTGCTCTATTTTCTGCTATATGCTATAGTCGGATATATGCTCGAAGTTATATTCGCGGCATTGGTTCTGGGAAAATTCGTGAACCGCGGATTTTTGAACGGTCCGTGGTGTCCGATATACGGCTTCGGCGTGGTCGTTGTGGCGATCGCTCTTAAACCGGTAAGCGATAATATGATAGTCCTATTTATCGGCTCGGTAATAGTGACCTCGGCGATAGAATTTGTCACGGGCTTCGTGCTTGAAAAGGTATTCAACCAAAGATGGTGGGATTACAGTGATGCGCCCTTCAATCTCTGCGGATATATATGCCTTAAATTCTCGCTGCTCTGGGGAGTCGCATGCGTATTTGTTGTAAAGCTCATTTTCCCGTTCACCGACTGGATAGCCTCGCTTCTCAGAAATAAGCTCGGAGCGATAGCGTTGTTTTCGCTGCTCGCGCTTATGATAGCCGATCTTGTCGCAACGCTCGTGTCGGTCGCAGGAATCAAGAATAAGCTCAACCTTATGAATGCCATAGCGGCAAAACTCAAGGAAAATTCGAACAATGTCGGAGAATTTTTGTCGGACGAAACTCTCGAATTGAAGCAGAAATTCGAATCGCTCTCCGCACAGCTTGAAAAAGGAAATGCAAAGCGTATTCTCAACGCATTCCCGAACCTCAAAAAGCACAATTCGAAAAGAATTTCCGAGCTGCGTAAAAATATTGATGAGAGCATTGCGCGTTCACGTGAAAAATCTCGCGAAAATATCGCCGAACTGCGTGAGAATCTGAGCGAGATACATGAAAATATCGAGCGCAGAGCTGCCGAAATGAAGCCAAAGTTCGCCATAACGAGAGCAGATCTTCCGCATATCGTTGTGACACTTATAATAGGAATTGCAATAGGCTATTTTTTGGCAAGAGTTATTTAAAATATATCGAGAGCTGTCGGAAAAAATCGGCGGCTCTTGATTTTTGTTACTTTGTTTACATAAATTTTGTGTTTCATTTTTCTGCGTTTTGGAGTATAATATTATAGAGAGTATAGGGCAGGGGAGCTTTCGAAGCTCATTTGGTCTGCCCATGTCAGAAAACATATGGAGAATTTATTTATGGAACATATTTTGATCAGTCCGGGGAAAATAAAGCTATTGCTGACCAAAGAGGACATGGAACGGTATGAGCTGGCTTCGGCAGTTGAAAGCGAGGAGATCGGCGTTGGAAAAAGCTTCAAGGCACTTATAGACGATGTGAAAAAGGTCGGTTTTGATGCCGGCACGGATGAGAACGGAACGAACGATAGACTTTTTATACAGCTTTATCCGTCTAAAGACGGCGGAGCGGAGGTCTACATAACGAATCTCGGTGAGCGTGAGGATACATTAAAAAGAACGGAGCTTCCGATATTACATATCGGCTGTTTTGCTTCGCTCGATGACCTTGCAGGCTGCTGCAAGCAGCTTGAAAATTTCGGCGGAGAATCGTCTGCATGGGAGGATGAGCGCGGCGGACGTTGGTTTTTGATACTGTCAGAGTTGGTTGACTGGCGCGATTACCTTGAACGCGGACTTTTTATCGAGGCTGTAATTGGTGAATTTGGTCGAATTATAAAATCATCCGGTGCAGTATATTATATAAAGGAACATTGTTTTAATTTTTGTGAAAAAAAGGCTGTTAAAATCTTGAAAAGTGTGATATAATATTATATAGAGCATTTTGCTCGGTATTTTAATGATCAGGAGAAATGAAAATGACCTTTGACGAATTGGAGGCTGCCTGTGCGGGCTGTAATGCCTGTCCGCTCGGAGCAACCAGAACGAAATCGGTGTTTGGAACAGGAAACCGAAATGCCGATCTGATGTTTGTCGGCGAAGCACCCGGCGAGAAGGAGGATCTTTCGGGAATCCCCTTTGTCGGTGCGGCAGGCAAATTGTTCGACCGCTATCTCGAAGCTGTCGATATACGGCGTGAGGATGTTTACATAGCCAACATACTTAAGTGCCGTCCGCCGAAAAACCGCGACCCGAAGCCGGAGGAAGAGGATGCCTGCATAGGTTATTTGCGTGAACAGGTGAAGCTCATAAAGCCGAAGCTGATAGTCTGTCTCGGAAGGATCGCGGCAATGCGGCTGATAAAGCCGGATTTTAAGATAACGAAGGAGCACGGTGTGTGGTTTGAGCGCGGAGAATATCTGATAAGCGCGGTCTACCATCCGTCGGCTCTGCTTCGTGACCCCAAAAAGAAGGAGGATATGCTCATCGATATGAAGGCACTTAAGGCAAAGCTCGATGAGCTTTCTGAAAATGGAAACGGTTAATATAAGTGTGGTATCCGGCGCGGTAATGACGCTTTTGTTCATGGTGCTGGTCGGATACTTTATCAGAAAGATCAATTTTATAAACGATACTGCTTCAAAGCAGCTGTCAACGCTCGTTATAAATGTTGGACAGCCGTTCATGTTTTTCGGCGCACTGCTGAAAAACGAATATTCGCCCGAGCTGCTTAAAAAAGGACTGCTCATAATCGTTGTTGGACTTGCGATCCACGTCATATTAGCCGCGTTGGCATTCGTGTTCTCAAAATGCTGGAGAGATCAGAATGAGCGGAAGATACTCGAATTTTCGATGATATTCGCAAATTGCGCATTTATAGGCTTCCCGATACTTGAGGCAGCCTTTGGCTCTAAGGGACTCTTCTACGGTTCGTTCTATGTTATCTCCTTCAATATCTTTATGTGGTCTTACGGAATGGTAATTCTCGGCAGAGGTAGAAATGATATTAAGGTAAGCCCGGTGAAAATGGTATTGAACTACGGAACGACTCCCTGCCTTATAGGTCTTGCACTCTATATCTGGCAGCTCAAGCCTCCGACATTTATAATGAGCGGCGCATCCTATATCGGTTCGATCTGCACTCCGCTCTCGACCTTTGTCATCGGCTCGTTGCTCGCATCTATGCCGATAAAAGAGATATTCAACAATGTAAAGATATACCTTTTCAGCTTTTTCAAGCTGATAGTCATGCCTATGGTCGTTGTGCTTATCGCAAAGCTCGTCGGACTCGACTCCGAGATGATATACATTGCCGCGATAATGAGCGCACTGCCCACAGCCGCAAATACCGCAATGTTTGCAGAGGTCTATGACATAAAGCCGAAGCTTGCTGCCCATGCTGTTGGTATGTCATCCCTCCTCTCACCGATAGCCGTACCGATAGTACTCTTCTTGACGCGATTGGTCATAGGAGAATAAATATTCAAACTTTAGTCTGAAAGGAATGGTCACAGATCATGAAATATAAAGTTTTAGCGTCCGACCCTATATACGGAAGAATGCTGGAGCTTGAATTTGAAAGAGCCGGACTCGAAAAAGCCAAGGAAAATTCCGAGGATTTCGCGATCATGGCGGCGGAAGGGCTTGTTGAGCTTCCGAGAGCGCGCAGACTCCGTGCGGCGATACTGATAGACTGCGGACTTCTTGCGGCTTCGCTCCGCGAATCGGTAAAAATACTACTGCTCGACCGTCCGTTTGAGCTTGCGGAGCTGAGACGATTCATAGACGATTTTCTCAGTGAGGACGAGCCTGAGGATGACGGTGAGCTTTTAAAGATATATCCTGAGGATATGACCATATTCTTCGGAGATGAATCGTCAAAGCTCACAAAGCGAGAATTCGATCTTTTCTGCTATCTGCATGAGCGTCCCGGAATCACGGTCAGCCGTTCCGAGCTTCTCCAGGCTCTCTGGAAGGACGAAAACGCACGCGATACGAATGTTGTTGATGTATACATACGCTTCATCCGCGCAAAAATAGACGAAAAATTCGGAGTGCGCTTCATTCGTGCCGTTCGCGGAGAGGGATATGTTTATCTTCCCGATATGGTAAAGCCGGAAGAAAATGCTTCCGAATGACGATATGTTATCCTGAAAGGAATTTATTTGGAAAAGAAATATAAAAAGCTCTCTCAGCTGTTAAAGCTCGACTCGCCTTGCGGCGGAAACGGCAAATGCGGAAAATGCAGAGTCAGGGTGAGTGGCGAACTTTCCGAACCGACCGAATTTGAAGCGAAAATTCTCGGCGATATGCTTTCGGAGGGGTGGAGACTCGCGTGTCAGACCTATGTGCTCGGTGAATTTTCGGTAGATGGCGAATCCGGCACATCGGATGTATCGGAGTCAGAAACAGAATGTACCGAAAAGGGTGAGCTTGTCATTGATATAGGTACTACAACGATCGAAGCGAGATTTTTGACCGACAGTACTAAAAAAGAACGTTCGATGCTGAATCCTCAGAGACGCTTCGGAGCTGATGTGATCTCGCGCATAGGCGCGGCGGATACATACTCAAATGAGCTTACAAACGAGCTGAGAATGGCTCTGAAGCACCTTACAGCCGGATTTGAATATGATCGTGCGGTGATATGCGGAAATACGACAATGCTGCATTTTCTTACAGGGGCAGATGTATCCGGAATGGCTGCATATCCTTTTGAGCCGCAAAGTCTGTTCGGAGAATGGTATGACGGCGAGAGTCTCGGACTTTGCGGAAAAATATATCTTCCGCGCTGTGTTTCCGCATTTGTCGGCGCAGATACTACCTGCGCTGTTCTGAGTGCCGCGCCGAAATACGATGAACCGACTCTCATTGTTGACCTCGGAACGAACGGTGAACTGGCTTACTGCATAAACGGCAGGACGATATGTGCCTCGACTGCCGCAGGACCGGCACTTGAAGGAGCTGATATAAGCTGCGGAATGCGTGCTGAAGTCGGAGCGATAGATTCGGTCAGATTCATCCCCGAAAGAGCCGATGATGACATCCATGCAGCGTTTGAGGTTCATACGGTCGGCGGAGCAGAGCCGCGTGGTATCTGTGGCAGCGGACTAATATCAGTAGTCGCGGCACTGCTCGATGCCGATGTGCTCGATGAGAGTGGTTATCTCGATGGACCGTTCGAGATAGCTCCGAAGGTGTTTTTGACACCGCAGGACATTCGGGCGTTCCAACTTGCAAAGAGTGCGATACGCACAGGAATCGATCTCATATCTGATGATTTCGAAAGACTTTGCATAGCCGGAAATTTCGGAAGGGGACTTGATATTTCGGCGTGCGTCAGGACAGGACTTCTTCCCGAATGCAAAAATGTAGATATTCTCGGAAATGCGGCTCTTAAAGGCGCAGAGATGTTGCTTTTCGGCGCGGAAGATAATATCTGTGCGAAATATATCGATCTTGCCGCTGATGAACGATTCAACGAAGCCTTCACCGAAAATCTTCTGTTTAAAAAATAAAATCAAAGGAAAGGAAGCTTTCGCAAGTGCCGAAATGTCGGCAAGAAAGAATCTGTCGGCATAATAAAAATAAAGCTATCGTGCGCAAGAATGTTCAATTTGCACATCGTGCTTTTTGGCAGAGCGAAAGCAAGGAATAAATATATGAAAATAACCTATCTCGGTCAAATGTGCTATAAAATCGAAGCCGATGGCTTCGTTATCGTGACCGACCCATATCTTTCGGATTCGGTAGACCGCCCCGGAAGTCACAGAAAATATCCTGCTCCCACTACGCTTAATGAGCTTCTGCCGGATGTTATCGTAATATCGCACCCACACGGCGATCATCTCGATAAGAAGTCTCTTGAACCTTTCTACAGCCTCAGAAGACGCAGCTTCACATTAGTTCCCGCTCCGAGCTGTGATGCTATCCGTTCTATAAACGGAAATCCAACGGCAATGCGTGTTCCGGAGTCTGCGGAATGGGGAGATGCGTTCGAACTTGGCGACCTGAGAATAAAGCCGATAGCCTGCGCACATACCGAGCTTCACACGACAAAGGGCGATTTCAATGAACTGTCCTATCTCATCGAAGCCGAGGGAAAAAAGGTCTTCTTCGGCGGTGATATGTCGATGTATGACGGACTTGAAAAGACTCTCGCGGATGCGAAGCCCGATGTTATGCTGTTACCGGTAAACGGCAGAGACTGGTTCAGAACTTCGCGCAACATAATCGGAAATCTCGATTCGAACGAAGCGGCAGAGCTTTCAGTGCGCTGTTCTGCGAAGGTATTCGTGCCGGGACATCACGATTTGTATGATACGAACGGATGCCCGAACGATTGGATAGAATTTTCGGCGAAAAAATTCGGCGCACCGCTTAAAATATTAGCTCCGAACGAAGGCTTTGAAGTCTGATTTGTCGGAAACGTCAAAAAATCGCGCCAAAGAAGAAAAAATATTTTCAGCTTTTTTCGAAAAAACTATTGATTTTTTCGAGAAATTGTGGTATAATAGTTTGTGTTAATCATGAAATCATGCTGCGCGCCAAATAACGCGCGGTTTTAGGAGGTAAAAATCATGGCAAAGTGTAGTATTTGTGGAAAGTCCGTTCAGTTCGGTCTCGCTGTTTCTCACTCGAACCGTAAGACCAACAGAACCTGGAAGCCCAACATCAGAAGAGTAAAGGCTATCGTAGACGGTACTCCCAAGACCGTAAACGTATGCTCGCGCTGCCTGCGCTCCGGTAAAGTTACCAGAGCCGTCTGAGTATTTTAGGAAAACAGAAGAGCCGATGCACCTTTGGTGTGTCGGCTCGTTTTCGTATTTTGGAGAGAAAAATGGTCATTATAGGTAAAAGAGGATACGATATATTTGGCGAGGAGTTGCGTGAAATGGGGTATGAGCCCTTTGCACTTAAAGGACTTGACGGACTGAATGATATAGTCTGCGACCATGTTGACAGCCTTATATGCGATGCGGGAAATTTGATCATTCCCGAAGCTCTTGTCTCAGATCTGCCGCAGTGGGCGCGTGAACGCTTTGTGACGAGTGCAGACCGACCGTGCGGAAATTATCCGCAGGACATCGCCTTTAACGCACTGAGAGTAGGCAAAAGGCTTTTCGGACGGATAGACTGCCTGTCAAAGGATGTTACTGTGGCGGCAGAAGAGCATGAGATAGAGCTTGTATATACAAAGCAGGGATATGCGAAATGTGCGGCAATGACGATCGACGGCGCGGTCGTAACAGCGGACAAGGGACTGGCAAAAATTTTAAAAAAATGCAATATAGAGGTATTGACCATACCGAGCGGTGGAATACGGCTTGAAGGGTGTGAATACGGCTTTGTCGGCGGCGCATCCTTTGTTGACGAGAGAGAAAAAAGAGTGGTGTTCTTCGGTGAGATGCCGGGCGAGTGGCGTGGAGATGTTATGGATTTTTGCGGCTCACATGGATTTTGCGTCCATGAGCTTTGCGGAGAATTGACCGACATCGGTGGTGCGATGGTGCTGCGCGAAACTGACGAATTATATTCAAAGGACAGTATTAGAGCATTACCGACATATGGAAGTCGTTTTTAATGAGCGTGACAAGAAAATTGGCGATACTGCGGTAATAAATACAGAGGAGTAAAAGTCAGATATATTAATAATATATCTGATCATAATTACATATATTTTGTAAACAATATGCGAAATATATTGACAAGTTCATGTAAATGAACTATAATAGTTAATGCAAATGAATTTCTTGAAAAATAGGTAATTATGATGAACCGAAACGATAGATCATGGAATCCCTGGCACGGATGCCGAAAATATTCTGAGGGATGTCAAAACTGCTATATGTTCTTTCTCGACAAGGCGCGGGACAAAGATGGAAGTGATATACATAAGAACAAGACCGATGCAAATTTGCCGATAAAAAAAGACCGTCAAGGAAATTACAAGATAAGATCCGGTGAATTTGTCCGTGTCTGCATGACGAGCGATTTCTTTCTCGAAGAAGCGGATGAATGGCGTGACGAGGCATGGGATATGATACGAAGCCGGCCGGATGTTACATTTTCACTTCTGACCAAACGGGCGCACCGCATAAAAGAATGTCTTCCGCTCGACTGGGGGGACGGTTGGGATAATGTATATCTGGCGGTCTCATGCGAGAATCAGAAAAGAGCCGATGAGCGCATACCTCTGCTGCTCAATGCTCCTGCCAAGCATAAATGGGTAAGCTTAAAGCCGTTTATCGGAGAAATCGATCTTGACAAATATCTTGCATCGGGACAGATAGAGACTGTGCTTGCAGGCGGTGAGAACTACGAGGGGATGCGTCCGCTCCAATACGAATGGGTGAAGAAAATATATGATCAATGTATCGCTCATAACGTCGAATTTATCTTCGGGCAGACCGGGAATGTGTTTGTCAAGGATGGCAGGACGTATCACATAATGGATTCTAAAACGCAGATCGATCAGGCACTTGCTTCGGGTCTGCAAAACAGAAATATACATGGCAAGGAGAATACACAAATGACCAAGGAAGGAATTTACGAATTTATCAAAAGGCAGAAGACCTCTCTCATATCCTCTGTCGGCGAAGACGGCTATCCTGCAACGAGAGCCTTGATTCAGCCTGTGTTGATAGATGGAAACGACATATATTTTGCTACATACACATCATCGAGAAAGGTAGCACACTATCGTCAAAATCCCAAGGCCTGTGTCTATTTTTACGAAAAAGGGCAGAGATTTTCGGGTGTGGAGATCAAGGGCGATATGGAGGTACTTACGGATCAGCCCACGAAGGATCGATTCTGGAAGCCTTTCTTCACACGCTTTTACAAAAAAGGCATGACCGACCCGGACTATTGCATCTTGAAGTTCAAAGGCTTTGAAGCGCAGTGGTTTACAAATCAAAAGACCGAGACTGTCAAGCTGTAATGAGTATTGATTAAAAATATATGTAGACCATCCGAATGCAGAACATATCAAAAAGAGGTACAAAATAATGAAAGATCTTGAATTCTATCCGAAGCATCCATCTGATGCCAAAACGCATAAAATCGAAACCACGGCTATGCCTGTTCTCGAATGCAGTTCACCGTTCGATGTCAAAGCACTGTGCGATGAATTTCTCGCTGATGCGGACAGCTTCTATGCTAAATATACGGACAAACGCTTTGAGGTTATCGGTGTCGCAAAAAAGGTTGGTCCGGATATTCACAATAAACCATCTATAGAGCTGTCAAACAGCATGAACGGTTTGACATATGCACTTGTTATATTTCCGAATGATGACCATTACAGCAGAGTCGAAGTCGGAGACAAGGTAATAGTTCGCGCCAATTATCTCGTCATGAGCAATCATTACGGTGTTGTCATGAAGTTCAGTGAACTGGTATCGGTAGAAAAATGAGTAAGATCGTACTGAATTACCCATTATTCGATGGTAAAAGGGTCATTGAAAATGCAGTTGTCACCATCGAGAACGGCAGAATAGTTTCAATTGAGGAATCGGATAGATGTACTGATAACGATCTGTTGTTGATGCCGGGACTTATAGATGCACATACGCATATAACAAGCGATTGGCAGGTAGACGTAATGTTGAAAAACGGAATTACTGCCGCTTGTGACGTATCCGCTCCATATTCACTTGTTGAAAATTCCAAACAGCTCAATATAATTTCCTCCGCAGGTATGACAATGGGAACGCTTAATGGGAAAGGATACGTTGACGATGCAGTCGAGAATGGTGCGAGATATATAAAGGTACTCATCTTTGAGCCTAATCTAATGCCAAAGGCGGTGCTGAAAAGCATATGTCAGACTGCACATAAATATGCTCTCAAGGTCGCAATTCACGCAACGTCTGTAAAGGCTGAAAAAATGGCGGTGGATTGCGGCGCGGATATTTTGCTCCATGTTCCGATGAAGGAAGAACTACCTGAGGGGCTTGCTAAAGAGATCGCCGAACGCGGAATTGCAGTCGCCCCGACTCTTGTCATGATGGAAGCCTTTGCAGTCAGCGGAAGAAATGGGTATGTTCCCGAACATTATCTGAATGCGGAAAATGCAGTTCGCACACTTCACAGATGCGGTGTGACGATACTTGCCGCTACTGATGCCAATAACGGTTCTTTTGCGCCTGCCGTTGAATACGGTTCATCCATGCACAGAGAAGCAGAGCTTTTAAATAAAGCAGGGTTGACACCTGTAGAGATACTGACAGGTGCAACGAGCAGTATATCGGAGACGTTTGGAATAGAGGGTATTGGTTCTGTCAAGGTCGGTAGCAGGGCGGATATGGTCTTGATCGGCGGCAGACCCGATAGAGATATTACTGCTATCAGAAAGCTAAAACAACTTTGGATAAACGGGGAGCATTTATTATGAAGATAATTTCTATAGAATAACATATAGAGCTGTAAACGCTTGATTCGGCACTTGTTAAATATCCTTCCGAGGATGCTGTTCGGACTTCGGTTGCCGCTTCTCCGGAGCTTCCGTATTTTCCAGATGCCGAGCTTTACGGCAGCATTGAAAAGCGTATCGAAGATATGGATAAATATGGCATTACGAAGCAGATATTGTCCGCACCGGTATGCACACAGCTCTTACCGGCAGAAGAAGCAGATGTTGTAAGTGAAGCGAACGATGAGCTTGCACAGATCGTGGAAAAGCATAAAGATCGCTTTGGGGCGTTTGCGGTACTTCCGTGGAAAAATATCAATGCTTCTGTCAAAGAGCTTGAAAGGACTGTAACAAAGCTTGGATTTCGGGGGATCATACTTGCCGGCAGAGCATCCGGCGAGGATAGATTTCTTGATGACAAGGCTTTTTTGCCTATCCTCGAAGCGGCAGAATGCCTGAATGTGCCGATCTATATCCATCCTGCACCGCCTATGACAAGCGTGCAGAAATGTTATTACGATGGTCTTGGAGACAGACTCAGCGCAAGGCTATCGCTCTATGGCTGGGGGTGGCATAATGAAGCCGGTATCCAGGTGCTTAGAATGATATTGTCGGGGACGTTTGAAAGATTTCCGAAATTGCAGATAATAGCAGGTCATTGGGGCGAGATGGTGCCATTCTTTCTATCAAGACTCGATCAGGCTCTGCCGCAGTCGGTAACTAAGCTCGAAAAAACTGTGACTGAGACATTCAAGCAAAATGTTTATGTGACACCAAGTGGAATATTTGACTATCCGCAGCTTAAATTCTGCATGGAGGTACTTGGTGTTGACCGTATCATACATTCGGTGGACTATCCGTTTATTTTGAACGATGGTGCGTTGCCGTTTATTGAGAATGCTCCTGTTGATGAGAGCGAAAAAGAGCTTATCGCATATAAAAATGCGGAAAAATTATTTGGAGTTAAATGTTGAATCAAAAGTTATGAGCCAAAATATTGAAACGAGTGCAGATAGTAAATACATTAAAATGACCGAGACTCCGGTCGCAAAATTAATTATATCGCTTGGCATACCGACAACGATCAGTATGCTGATCACGAATATATACAATATGGCTGATTCATATTTTGTCAGTCATGTGTCGCTCAGCGCAGGCGGTGCGACAAGTGTAGTATTCGGCATAATGTCGATTTTGCAGGCGTTCGGATTTATGTTCGGACATGGTGCCGGTAGCAATATCAGCCGAATGCTTGGCAGCAGACAGGTCGAAAAAGCAAGCAAATATGCCTCTACCGGATTTTTCTGGTCGCTGATCGTCGGATTTTTGATAGCGGTGAGCGGACTTATTTTCCTTGAGCCATTGATGCTGCTGCTCGGAAGCACCGAAACGATACTGCCGTATGCGATGGATTACGGAAGATGGATACTTATTGCAGCTCCGGCAATGACGGCAAGCTGTGTGCTTAATAATATCCTTCGATATGAGGGAATGGCAGCTCTTGCGATGATAGGTCTGACGACCGGCGGAATTCTCAATATGGCATTTGATCCGCTGTTTATTTTTACCTTTGATATGGGTATAAGCGGTGCGGGTCTTGCCACTGCATTGTCGCAGTATATTTCATTTTCTATACTTCTGTCGATGTTTTTGAGAAAAAAGACACAATCGAGACTGTCGATACGTTCCTTTTCGCGAGATCTCAAAACCATAGGAAATATCGTTGCTACAGGTCTGCCGAGCTTTGCAAGGCAAGGTCTGAACAGCGTTTCCACAATGGTGCTCAATACACAGGCAAAAGCTTTTGGAGATGCCGCTATCGCCGCTATGGGATATGTCGGAAGAACATCAAGTCTGATATTCAGCGTTGGACTCGGTATCGGACAGGGTTTTCAGCCGGTATCGGGCTTCAACTATGGAGCAAAGAAGTATTCGAGAGTAAAGAAGGGAACTATATTCACTCTTGTCTTCGGATTGACATTTATCGGTGTAATATCCGCGGTATGTTTCGCATTCGCACCGCAGATAATCTCACTTTTCCGCAAGGAGAATGAGATCATTTCTATCGGAAGCGAAGCACTCAGGATAATGTGTGTATTTTTACTGTTCCTTCCGTTTTCCGTTGTCGGAACGATGTTGTTTCAGAGCATCGGAAAGAGCGTTCCGGCACTTATATTGTCTTGCCTTCAGAGCGGAGCGATATTCATACCTTTGTGCTCGATACTTCCGCATTTTATCGGTATCGTAGGTATCGAGATCGCACAGCCTTTGTCGTATTTTGCATCTGCGATGATAGCATTTCCGTGTACGCTCATATTCTTGAAGCGTTTACCTAAAGATGAATAATTAATAATGAGGTGATATTTTATGTCAAAGCTTGAACGTCTCGGTCTCGGCTGTATGGGAATGTCGTGCCGAAGAAATCCTGAGGAATCGATAAATACCATTCGTAAAGCCCTTGACAGCGGCATTACGCTCTTTAACACAGGCGAATTTTACAGCGCAGGTGAGAGCGAGATGATCGTTGGCGAAGCCCTGCGCGGTGTGCCGCGAGACAGCTATTTCCTGTCGGTAAAATTCGGCGTGCTTCCTGAGACAGGTGGCGGAATATACGGACTCGACAATAAGCCATTCAATATAAAGGGACATCTTGCATACTCTCTCGCAAGGCTCGGAATGGACTATGTTGATCTCTATCAGCCTGCTCGTCAGGACACAGAGATCCCGGTCGAGGAGGTAGTCGGAGAAATATCGAAGTTGGTCGAAGCGGGCTATGTCCGAAATATCGGACTTTCTATGGTGGATGCCGAAACGCTTCGCCGTGCCTGCAAGGTACATCCGATCCATACGGTCGAGATGTCATATTCGCTCATAGACCGAAGCATTGAAAATGAGCTTATTGCCACGGCAAAGGAGCTTGGTGTAAAGGTGCTTGCTTTCGGAACTATCGGACACGGACTCTTCGCGGATGATGTGCTTGAACGGATAAATGATCCGCGAATGGCACGCGGTATGCTCTCGTTCGAGCACAGAGAAAAAAATCTTCCACTGATCAAGGCGGTCAAGGAGATCGCCGATGAAAAAGGGATCGGGCTTTCACAGCTTGCGCTGGCATGGTCGCTTGCTAAGTATGACAATGTTCAGAGTCTTGTCGGCACTACGAACCCCACGCATTTGCAGAAAGCGATAGATTCTTTGAATATCGAATTTACAAAAGAAGATATTGAACGTATTGAAGCGGCAATACCCGCCGACAGCATCAGCGGAAGGGGCATGAGGAGCTTCCGCTTTACTGACGGTCGGATGTCTTTAGCATAATTTTAAGTGATTTAAAGAAAGGTATAGGTATATTTATTATGGAAAATGTATGTGAATTTTTGCAGAAGGCTCACACTTTTTATGTGGCAACGACCGAAGGAGATCAGCCGAGAGTGCGTCCGTTTGGTATCGCACATATAATTGACGGCAAGCTCTGTATAATGACCGGCAAGAAAAAGCCGGTGTCAAAGCAAATAGCCGAAAATCCCAAGGTCGAGATCTGCGCCTGTGTTGACGCGAAATGGGTGCGTATTGCAGGTGAGCTTGCCGAGATGGATTCGGATGAGGCGCGTCAAAAAATGTTGGATGCATATCCTTTTATGAAAAAGACCTACGCCGCAGATGACGGAAATATGCAGCTGCTCTATTTCAAGAAAGCCGTTGCGACTTTCGATTCCTTCAGCGGTGAGCATGAGGTCATTGAGTTTTAAGATCTTGTTCTTCCCGTACAGATATTCTTTCGGTGTGACAAAATAAAACCAATATCCCTCCGATTTTTTTCAAAAAAAGCTATTGACTCTGTTATTCTAACAGGGTTTATAATAGAGATAACAAAAAATTGGAGGTATATATTATGGAACAAACAGCTTCAGTGTCCAATCCGCTCGGTACGGAGCGGATCGGCAAATTGATGGTACGCTTTGCCGTACCGAGCATAATCGCTCTCGTTGTAAACTCGCTTTACAATATGGTAGACCAGATCTTTATCGGAAACGGTGTCGGATACCTTGGAAATGCCGCAACGAACGTTATCCTTCCCATCATGACGGTCGTTCTGGCGATCGGACTTATGATAGGTGACGGCTGCGCCGCCTTCATGGGCCTTAACATGGGTAAGGGAAATACCGACAAGGCTGCACACGGCGTTGGAAATGCCATGGTGGTGATAATCGGCTTCGGTGTGATATTCACGCTCCTCTGCGAGATATTTCTTGAACCGCTCTGCTGGATGTTCGGCGCGACCGAACAGTCTATCGAATATTGCCTTGATTATGGCAGACCTATCATAATAGGCTTCACCTTCCTTGCGATAGATATGTCGTTCACACCTATCATCCGTGCCGACGGACGCGCTAATATCAGCCTTATCGGTATGATCATCGGCTGTGTCACAAACGTTATACTTGATCCGATATTCATCTTTGTGTTCAAGTGGGGCGTTGCAGGTGCGGCATGGGCAACTATCGCGGGACAGTTCCTGAATGCGGTATATTTTATATTCTGTATGCGCAAATGCAAGACTGTTAAGCTTGAGAACAAGCACTTTAAGCTGAATGGCGGCATCATCGGCAAGATGTGTACGCTCGGACTTTCCAGCTTTATAACGCAGTTTGCACTTGTCATCGTTATCGCGGTCGTAAACAACACTCTTAAGACTACCGGTGAGGCATCTATCTATGGATCTGATATTCCCGTTTCCTCAATGGGAATCGTTCAGAAGGTCTCTCAGATACTCACGTCAGTCGTTTTGGGACTTGCGACCGGGATCCTTCCCATAATCAGCTATAACTACGGCAGCGGTCAGCATGATAGAGTTAAAAAACTCTACAAAAATGCAGTATTCGTCGCGACGATTGTCATGGCATTCGCATGGATCATTCTTGAAACCTTCCCAGAACAGATCGTCAGCATCTTTGGAAGAGAGAGCGAGCTTTACATGGAGTTTGCAAGCATCTGTATGCGACGTTATATGATCGCGATATTTACTGTTGGTATCAGCACCGTTACGAGCATCTTTTTCCAGTCCATAGACAAGCCGCTCCAGTCTACCGTTCTGTCACTGCTCCGCCAGATAATAATCCTGGTACCTGCAGTACTGATACTCGGATCGCTCGGTGAAGTCACTAATGTTCTCTGGGCAGGTCCGATCTCTGACAGTATATCCTGCATCGTATCCATTGCTACGATACTTTTCTGTTGGAAAAGGATATTTCGCAAGGAGGAAGTAAAATAATGAAAAGCATTATCACTATCGGTCGTCAGTGCGGAAGCGGCGGCCACACAATCGGCAAGCTCGCAGCGGAGCGTCTCGGTGTTCCGTTTTACGACAAGGAGATCATAAAGGCAGTAGCAAAGCGCAGTGGCTTTTCCGAAGAGATCATCGAGCAAAAGGGCGAATATTCCACCCCAAGCTTTCTCTACAATGTCGCAACACGAGGTATCAGCGCGTACAATATGTCGAACAGAGACACTATGCCTCTCGCCGAGCAGATCAACGCTTATCAGACCGAATACATAAAGGAGCTTGCAAACAACGGTCCGTGTGTGATAGTCGGAAGAAGTGCGGATTATATACTTGCCGACCGTAATGACACATTTAATGTCTTCGTATACGGTAAGCTTGAGGACAGGATGGCGCGTATCGTTTCCGAACACGGTGTTGCTGAAAACGAAGCACGTTCGCATGTTTTGGAAAGAGATAAAAAGCGTTCGAAGTATTATAAGTACGTGACCGATCAAGTCTGGGGATATGCCGAGAACTATGATCTTTGCATCAACAGCAGCGAAGTCGGCATCGAAAAATGCGTTGAGATCATTTTGAGCTGCTGCAAATAACCGATAACGTAGAGCGCACACAAAGCTTTGGACAAGCGGCTTTGTGTGCGCTTTGATCAAGAGCGGATAGGATGTATGATGGATTATGAAAATGTTTACGATAAGTGAATTTGCCAAGCTTCGAAATATCAATATAAATTCCCTGAGATATTATGAAAAGATCGGTATTTTAAAGCCTTTTCGCATTGACGAGCAGACCGGCTACCGCTATTATTCTCCGGATCAGCTCCCGATACTCGATGTCATCCTTCTTTGCCATGATTTCGGTATGCCGTTGAAGGAACTGAGGTCATATATTGATGATGACAAGCTGATACACAACAGCGAACTCTTTTCAGCGGGCTGCAAGATCGCAAAAGAGCGTGTCCAAAATGCAATGACCGAGCTGAATAAGATAGAATACACTCTGGAATACATGGAGGTAAATCGTTGCTACAGCGAACGTATCGGGCTTTACGAGCGTGAGATACCCGAACGCAGGATAATAACGACTGAACACCTCGGAGATCCGCTTGACATAAAGGGAATAGAAACAACATCTGCTATACTTTATGAGTATGCACAGGGAAAGCAGCTCGCGCCGGTCTTTCCGGCAGGTCTGATCGTTGAATCGAGCGGTGGTGAGACAACGATAAAGATATTCTTTGAGATCATGGCAATGGAAAAGCACGATATATCGATAGAAAACATACCGGCTGGGAACTTTCTCTGCCGACAGGTAGATCTTCCAATAGATATAATGCTTCCGGATGTGATCGAGTCGGTGTATGGCGAATGCGAAAACGAGAGGGTCATCGTGTCGAATATGCTTCTCGACAAATACCAGCTCGGCACAAAGAAAAGCGAACTTCAAAAGAGTGTACGCAAAAAATAATTTGCAAATTTTCATTTTTCCTCTTGACAAATTTTCCGGAACGTGTTATAATATATAACCGGGTTAGATAAAATGGAGGTGTAAAATGGGAATGGCAACCAAGGAGCAGATCGATTATATCGTTCGTGAGCTTCCTAAATCGCATCCTGCCGGATTTTTCAAGATGTTCAACGATTCGAATGCCGGAATCGGCTTTGCGTTGAAGTTACTGTACGCGGCAGATGGAAATCGCTTGTCTGCCGGGGCGATCAGCGAAGCGATGGGAGTCAGCACGGCGAGAGTCGCGGTTCTGCTCAAAAAGATGGAGAGCAAAGGATTTATCACAAAAGAGATCGACCGTACCGATGCGCGTGTCACGCTCGTCTGTCTCTCTCAAGAGGGAAAACTCACGGCAGAGCAAATGAAGGAAACTATGCGGAGTCATATAGCAAATGTCATCGACAAGGTTGGAATGGAAAAGCTTATCACGTTCATCGAGCTTTCGGTGGAAGTGAAGGAGGCAATGAGAGAGGATCTTTCGGCGAGACCTTACGCCGAGCTTTTGAAAAAATAAAACAGACTCACAGCCTTTGATGGGTGTATGTCTGTTTTGTTTTCACAAAAAGCCTAACCGAGTTAGAGATTTTTGGCTCGGTAAAATATTTTATTCATATGGAGGATACAGTATGATCAAGCTACTTAAAAAAATGAGATGGTACGATTGGGTATACGCGCTCATGTGCGTTACCTTCATCGTAGTTCAGGTATGGCTGGATATGACCATGCCGCAGTATATGCAGGAGATCACGACGCTGATCGAAACTCCCGGCAGCGAGATGTCCGAGGTTTTACGCGCGGGCGGAATGATGCTGCTCTGCTCGCTCGGAAGCGTTGCGGCGGCGATAATCACGGCGATATTTTCGGCGAGACTCGGAAGCGATCTGAGCTTTGAGCTTCGCGCAAGTATTTTCAAGAAGGTGCAGACCTTCTCGATGGAGGAGATCGGCAAATTCTCGACCGCGAGCCTTATAACCCGCTCCACGAACGACATACAGCAGGTGCTCATGTTCATCGTCATGGGTCTTCAGATGCTGATAAAGGCTCCTATAACCGCGGTCTGGGCGATATGCAAGATCTCTGATCAGGAGTGGCAGTGGTCCCTCGCAACAGCGATAGGAGTTGTTGTCGTGCTTGCTGTCGTTGGCATATGTATAACCCTCGTACTTCCCAAGGTCAGAAAAATGCAGAAGCTGACCGACGATCTCAACCGCGTTACCCGCGAAAATCTGAACGGTCTGCGCGTTGTCAGAGCCTACAATGCCGAAGACTACCAGGAGAATAAATTCGATGCCACTAACACCGAGCTTGCCGAGACGCAGCTCTTCCAGCAGAGAACGATGGCCTTTATGATGCCCACGATGTCACTCGTGCAGAGCGGACTGATGCTCTCGGTATACTGGATCGGCGCGATACTGCTCAAAGATGCTTCCGACAGGATCGGTCTTTTCGGAAACATGATGGTCTTCAGCCAGTACGGCATAATGATCGTAATGTCCTTTATGATGCTCGTAATGCCGTTTATGATGCTTCCGAGAGCCTCGGTCGCCGCAAAGCGTATCAACGAGGTGCTTGACACCGTGCCGTCTATAAAAAGCGGCAGTCTGACCGAGGGTGCAAAGGCTTCGGTCGGTGAGGTCGAATTCAGACACGTATCCTTCCGCTATCCCGATGCCGAGGCGGATGTCATACACGATATATCCTTCTCGGCGAAAAAGGGCGAGACTATCGCGTTTATCGGCTCGACCGGCTGCGGAAAGAGTACGGTCATAAATCTCGTCCCCCGCTTTTACGATGCCACCGAGGGCGAGGTGCTGGTCGATGGCGTGAATGTCAAGGAATACGACGAGCACGCGCTTCGCGATAAGATCGCGTATGTTTCGCAGAGGGCGATACTCTTCTCGGGAACGATCGCCTCGAACGTGGCATACGGAGACAACGGAAACGGCAAGGTGTCCGAGTCGGATATCGCCGACGCTATAGAGACCGCACAGGCGAAGGATTTCGTTGAGGGTCTCACGGATAAATACAACGGCTATGTCGCTCAGGGCGGCACGAACTTCTCGGGCGGTCAGAAGCAGCGTCTCTCTATCGCACGTGCTATCGCGAGAAAGGCGGAGATACTGATCTTCGATGACTCCTTCTCGGCACTCGACTACAAGACCGACCGAATACTTCGCAAAACGCTCGATGAAAAATGCGGCGATTCGACTCGACTCATCGTTGCACAGCGTATCGGTACTATAAGAGATGCGGACAAGATCATAGTTCTCGATGAGGGACGTATGGTCGGTATAGGCAGACACGAGGAGCTGATGCAGAGCTGCGAGGTCTATCGGCAGATCGCGCTTTCTCAGCTTTCAAAGGAGGAATTGGCATAATGGAAAAGAAGGAATACGAATTCGGTCAGGCACAGCAAAGACCCATGCGCCGCGGCCCCGGTGCGCGAATGGGCGGCGGCGAGAAAGCGAAGGATCTCGTCGGCACCTGGAAAAAGCTGCTGATATACTGCAAAAAATACATGATCTATATCGTCATCGCGCTCGTCTGCGCGGTCGGTGGAACGATATTGACGCTGCTCGGTCCCGACAAGCTCTCGGAGATCACAAAGCACATCCAGGCGGGACTTTTTACGGGAGCTGTCGATCTTGATGCCGTAGCGGGGGTCGGGTTCACGCTCATATGCTTCTATATTCTCAGCTGGATATTCTCGGCGGTTCAGAGCTGGATAATGGCGACCGTCACGCAGAGGGTCTCAAAATCGATGCGCGGCGACATCTCGAAGAAGATCAATCGCCTGCCGATGTGGTACTACAACCGCACCTCGACCGGAGATGTGCTGTCGCGCGTCACAAATGACGTTGACACGATCGGTCAGTCGCTCCACCAGAGCATAGGAACGCTTATTACGCAGATAGTCCTTTTCTTCGGAAGCCTTATAATGATGCTCACAACGAACGTCCTTATGGCTCTGACTGCCGTTGCGGCAACGATAATCGGACTTGTTATCATGATGGCGATAATGGGGAAGAGCCAGAAATACTTCACCCGTCAGCAGCAAGATCTCGGCGCACTCAACGGACACGTTGAGGAGATCTATGCTGGACACACTGTCGTCAAGGCGTACAACGGCGAGGCTCGTGCAGAGGAGGAGTTCGATCGACTCAACAGCAGTCTTCGCCAGAGCGGCTTCAAGGCACACTGCCTTTCGGGACTTATGATGCCGCTTATGAATTTTATCGGAAACTTTGCATATGTTGCGGTCTGCATAGTCGGCGGC
>CAZRVL010000026.1:23471-24739 GCA_964603455.1 uncultured Lachnospiraceae bacterium | reverse complement strand
AAGGCGTGAATGCAAGCCAATATTTCGGTGTTTTTGACAATATGATACTGAAAAATAAATCGGATTTCGCATTTCGCACGAGAGAAAAGCGACCTCCGACCGATCGAGTCAATGCGCTGCTGTCGTTTGCGTATTCAATAATGGCGAACGAATGCACATCTGCTCTTGAAGGAGTCGGGCTTGACCCGTATGTGGGATTTATGCACACAGATCGTCCCGGAAGGAGATCGCTCGCGCTTGATATGCTCGAAGAATTTCGCAGTTGCTTTTGTGATAGATTTGTTCTGTCGCTTATAAATTTGCGGCAGATAAGCGGAGGAGATTTCTATGTAAAAGAAAACGGTGCGGTATTGATGAATGACGAAGCACGGCGGACATTTCTCAAAGCGTGGCAGACACGAAAGAGCGAGATAATCACACATCCGTATCTCGGCGAGAAATGCGAATGGGGAATGGTCTGGCACATACAGGCACAGCTTTTGGCGCGTTATATACGCGGTGACATAGACGAATATCCGATGTTTGAGATGAGATGATCGGAGAGGGGCAAAAATATGCTTGTGCTGATAACATACGATGTAAATACAGAGGATTCTGCCGGGAAAAAGCGGCTCAGGAAGGTTGCAAAGCAATGTGTGAATTACGGTCAGCGTGTGCAGAATTCGGTTTTTGAATGCCAGCTTGATTATACAAAGCTGCGCGAGGTCGAGGCTTTGCTTGAAAAGCTGATAGACAAAGAAAAGGACAGTTTAAGAATATATATCTTAGGTGACTCATATAAAAACAAGATCAAGCACATTGGTGCAAAGCCGTCATTTGACGTGACTGATGCGCTGATAGTCTGAGATTTTTGCGCGTACCTCAAGTGCGCATGGATTTACCGAAGGGTACGCGCAGGATTTTAGGGGAATATTTCAGGATTCGGCTTTGAAAATTTGGAATACTGATGTGGGGGTTGGATGGTATTCATGATTTTCTAGGGCGTGATTCTTGAAATACTGTTTGGTTTTGCCGTCGCCTCCCTTATGGGAGGCGTGGATTGAAATCAATGCTGACCTTGCTATGGAAAGTTTGAAAATCGTCGCCTCCCTTATGGGAGGCGTGGATTGAAATTTACATTTCTAATAAGACTCGATCTGCTCGTTGGTCGCCTCCCTTATGGGAGGCGTGGATTGAAATGATAGTGTCCATCGCATGAGCTCTACCAACTGATGTCGCCTCCCTTATGGGAGGCGTGGATTGAAATATCTCGGGCTGTGTGACGAGCT
>CAZRVL010000026.1:0-23371 GCA_964603455.1 uncultured Lachnospiraceae bacterium | reverse complement strand
GTCGCCTCCCTTATGGGAGGCGTGGATTGAAATATCTCGGGCTGTGTGACGAGCTTGTTTCCGTTGTTGTCGCCTCCCTTGTGGGAGGCGTGGATTGAAATAACGAGGCAACTCTGACTGTAACCGGAACTGCCTGTCGCCTCCCTTGTGGGAGGCGTGGATTGAAATTGGAATCAGTTGCCTGAGCTGATGTCCAGTGTAGGGTCGCCTCCCTTGTGGGAGGCGTGGATTGAAATATGTATTCTGAATTTGGCACGGTTGTTGATACGAGTCTATTCGCATGAGAGACACTTAGAGAGCAAAAAAGAGCTGCCGAAGCAGCTCCTGCCGATTATTCCCAGTCCTCGACAAATTTAATAAACGCGACGATCGCACCAATGATCGCCCAAAAAATGCACGAGATCATATGATCATCTCCTCTCTGGCTCTATTATAGCACGTTTTACGCGGGTTGTCAAGAGGATTTCAAATTCTCGCCATTTGTAGAAAGACGTTTTTTGTATGCTCCATCGCCCAAAAGACGGCGAGAGCCTCTTTTTCTGCCTTCTGCTCTTCCCTCTCGACGGCGCGAGAGGCGCGGAGCTGACACGCGGCGCGGTATGCGCGACGGTCACGGAGGCGGTCGAGGGTGTCGAGTGCTTGCGAGTATGGTCATATGATTGCACTACCTCAGACCACGACAAAAAAGTTCCTCTGTTCATATCGCGGACGATAAGCCCGGATGTACTGCACAGTCTTGTGCTGTATGCAATATGCAGCGTTGTCATGCGCGATCGGCGGTGATGGTGTTATATGTGATGTCAACCGCGTCAAGATAATACGTAAGCTCGATAAGTTGGTTTTGGTAATTTTCATTTTTGTCTCTATTTCTGCGTGTGGGGTTCGTTTCCGTTTAGTTATGTTTTTAACATATGCAAGTTTTTAGAAAGCCAAACTATTGACAGGCTGTTTACGGCATGATAAACCATATTTTGCAACTAAATTTCAATTTTATATTGACATTGCTTGTTTTTTGTGGTATAATGTATTATACACCGAGTGAAATTCAACAAAGGAAACAATATATGTACAATCCAGAAAAAACCGCACTGAGAATCCGTTATTATGCTGCAAAACAGGGAATATCGGGTAAAGAAATTGAACGAATAACACAAATGGGACATGGTACTTTTGCAAAAGTAGAGCGCGGAGAAATCCGCGATATTGCCAGATTATGCAAAATAGCCGATGCACTTCATGTGGATATATCTAAAATTATTGTAAATGAATAAATCATTCTACAAATATAAAATATGTGCTTTCGCCGAACAGTTCCTACTTTTGTAGAGTATTATATGTTCGGCTTTGTTCAGTTTTATTGAATGTATATTTATACATTTTTATGTATAAAGTTTATGATGTAAATTAATACGATCTAAAAACGATTTTTTGAACTTTGTTATTTTTTTAACAAACTGGATTTATGGTGATGGGGTAAAAACGGAATATGTATTTCGTTTTAATGTAAAGCGGAATACTTTACAGGGAAATAGGCGCAAATGTAGACTTTGTTAAAAATTTAACAGTGTTCAAATTTTACAACCGTAAAGTAAAACGCTTTACAGCGGAGGAATGCCTATTTTACAGTCACTTTAGCCAACTAAAGCGCACCCTTTTGAGTATTTGGTGCAGTAAGATAATATTTCGCAACTCGCGTACTATCCGCTGAAGCGAACGGCGGTATATCTAATATTTTTTCCTCATTCACGTGAATGAAATTTTTATTGTAAAAACGAAATGCGGCAGACACTTTCTGTTTGTCAAGTAATAACGTCCGGGTAATGCCTGGGCGTTATTATTTTTTACACTCAATTCATGCTCACAATTTCCGAAAATTATTTTTTCAAAATCCATGAATCTTAAAAAACTGTCGATTTATGTTCATTTAAACGAGACTGTCAAAATTTACAATTTCTATCTTGCATATATTCATATACGGTGGTATAATATTTCAAAATTGAATATTTCAATTTTGAAATATATTCGAGAGGAGGAATGCCGTATGACTGCTGTGGATATTTATAGGTATTTTCAAGCCTTTAAGGATGCTTACGATTCATTCATGAAGCCCTTCAGCGTTGAAGTTGGAATACCGCGACCGGCGATGGATATTCTGCTGTTCTTGACTAACAATCCGAACAACAACACTTCGGGCGAGATATGTGCGTATCTTCACATGAAGCCGGGAATGGTTTCTTTTCACACAGACAAGCTGACTACAGAAGGCTACATAGAACGTATCGTGTCGGATGAGGATCGGCGAAAGATACACCTTCGCTGTACCGAAAAGGCTTTGCCGATCGTTGAACGCGGTCGAATGATGCAGGATGAATTTCGAAAGCGGATGTTTGATGGCTTCGATCCTGCAAAGCTTGAGCTTTTTTCCGGTTTTATTGATGAGATCGAGAAAAATCTTGAGAATATAGTAAAAAACGATATTAATTTATAATGCGCTTGAATCGGGCGGAAAGGAATATGTTGCTTCGTTAAGTAATGAGGCATAAAAAATGACTTATTGATATGAACAATGACAAAACATTTTTAGGGACTGAGCCGATAGGAAAGCTGCTTTTAAAGCTGGCTGTTCCTACTGTATTTGCGCAGCTCGTGAATATGCTCTACAATATAGTTGACCGAATTTATATCGGTCACATAGAGGGAGTCGGCAAACTGGCATTGACCGGTGTCGGTGTATGTATGCCACTGATAATGATAATTTCGGCATTTGCGAGCTTTGTGGCTTCGGGTGCTGCGCCGCGTGCTTCGATCTCGATGGGAAAGGGCGACAACGATACGGCTGAGAAGATGCTCGGCGGTTCGGTATCGCTCCAGGTGATCATTTCGCTGATACTTACTTTTATAATAGGTATATTCGGCAGAGATCTTTTACTGGCATTCGGTGCGAGTGAGAACACTATTGAGTATGCGGCAGATTACATGAGCATATATTCGCTCGGAACGATATTTGTTGAGCTTACGCTTGGACTCAATGCCTTTATCACTGCTCAGGGATTTGCGGCTTTCGGAATGTGGACCGTGCTTATCGGTGCGGTCGCGAACATAGTTTTAGATCCGATATTTATCTATGGATTGGATATGGGCGTAAAAGGTGCAGCTCTTGCGACTGTCATTTCACAGGCTTTATCCTGTGTTTGGGTAATAATGTTCCTTTGCGGAAAGAAGACTCAGCTGAGGTTGAAGCGCGAAAATCTTTTCGTCAGTCCGAAGCTGATACTTCCGTGCATTGCGCTCGGCTCGGCGGCATTCATAATGCAGTCGAGCGAGAGCGTTATCTCGGTATGCTTCAATTCATCGCTGCTCGAATACGGCGGAGATACTGCGGTCGGCGCGATGACTATACTCACAAGCGTAATGCAGTTCGCTATGCTTCCGTTGCAGGGCATAGCTCAGGGAGCTCAGCCGATAACGAGCTACAATTTCGGCGCGAAAAATGCACAGCGTGTCAAGCAGAGCTTCAAGCTGCTTTTGACGGTCTGCCTTTGCTATTCGATCATCATTTGGGGACTTGTGATGCTGTTTCCGGGCGGATTTGCGAAGATATTCAACGATGATGCCGACCTTATCGAGTTCACGGCGAATGCGCTCAGGATATATTGCGGTATGCTATTTATATTCGGCATACAGATCGCCTGCCAGATGACCTTTGTTTCTATCGGCAATGCACCTTGTTCGATAATCGTTGCGGTCGTGCGCAAGTTCGTTTTGCTGATACCTATGATATATATCCTTCCGAATATACTTTCGGACAAGACTACTGCGGTATATCTTGCCGAACCGGTTTCCGACATTATAGCTGTTACCTTTACGGCGATACTGTTCACCTGTCAGTTCAAAAAGGCTTTGAAGAGACTTGATCAAAAACGGGTATAAAAGCACAAGGAAAAACGTTTTACCGGCGGCGATTTGTTTGAATCGCCGCTTGACATTTCGGGAAAAACATAGTATAATATCTGCTGGAGATTTTTTGAATGGATGGTTTGGTTAATGAAAATAAAAAATTCATCGGTTGACCTGCTGAACGGCGGAGAAGGAAAGGCGATACTTCGGTTTTCGATGCCGATAATCTTTTCATATCTGCTTCAGCAGGTCTATACTATAAGTGATGCGGCGATATGCGGACAGACGCTTTCTGCGGATGAGGTCGCGGGCGTGAACGATGTTTTTCCGCTGATGTTCATATTTTTGCAGTTCGCATTCGGATGTACTGCCGGGTTCAGTGTAATAACCTCGATGGAGCTTGGGTGCAACGACAAGAACGGAGTCCGCAGATCGTTTGCGGCACAGCTCGTTTTGGGCGGACTGGTAACGATATTATTGACGCTTGTTGCACTGCTGACGCTCGATCCACTGCTGAGAGCTATAGGTGTCACTCCGACTAATCACGGAGTTTACCGTGCGGCATATGACTATTGCTTTGTTATATTCGCAGGCATATTCGCACAGATATTTTATAATCTCATTTGTTCTGTCCTGCGCAGCCTCGGTGATTCGCTGACTCCGCTGATATTCCTCTTTATATCGACTGCTTTGAATATCGGACTCGATATTCTTCTCATAGTTTCGTTCAAGTGGGGAGTTTTCGGAGCGGCTTTTGCGACTGTTATCGCACAGGCGGTGAGTGCTGTGGCATGCCTTGTTTATACATTTGCAAAATATCCCGAGCTTCGACTGAGATCGGAAGATTTCAAGATAGATATGCCTTTTTATATGCGGCATATCCGTCAGGGAATACCGCTCGGAATGCAGTTTGCTGTTTTGGCTGTCGGTATCATAGTCATGCAGGGATGCCTTGTCAGCTTTGATCTTGGGGCGGACGGAATAATGAAAGCGGGAAATCCTGCACAGAACGGATTTGGGGCGGCGACAAAGCTCAATAATTTTATGATGTGTCCGCTTAATGCGCTCGGAGCGGCTATGGTCAGCTTCAATGCGCAGAATCTCGGTGCCGGAAAATATGAGCGTATACGCCGCGGAACGATAAAAAGTCTTATCATAGTGTTCGTTATGTATGTGATACTCGGTGGTGTCGGGATGCTATTGACGATAAACGGAGCATATCAGTACTTGTTCATGAGTGCGGACAAAATAACGGCTGAGACTATCAGATTCGGAAATGTTTATTTATATGTAGATTTTGCGATGTATTTTGTACTTGGCGCGCTGTTCGTGCTTCGCTCGGGAGTGCAGGGAATCGGGCGTTCGGAATTTACACTGATCGCAGGCGGCGCGGAGCTTACTGCACGCATACTCATTTGCAGCTTTATTCCGGCTATCGTGAACGGTGGTGCAATAGATTCTTCGGCAGGGATCGGTGCATATGTCGCGCTCTGTGCCGGAGACCCCGGAGCATGGACGTGTGCGGTGATAGCTCTCATGTACCCAACATTTAAGTATCTTATAGGAATGAATTATAAGAAAGAGAAAAGCTCGGATTGACCGAGCTTTTCTTCATTCTGATATTAATTTTTCAACGGCTTTTGCGGCGATCGCAAGTCCTGCTGCTGGCGGTACGAAGGATATTGACCCCGGAATATGGCGCGTGGTCTTGCCTTCAAGCTCTGAGCTGATCGTTGCTTTTATCGGCGGCTCATCTGAAAACAGCACATCGAGATGATTTATTCCGGCTTCGCGGAGCTTTATTCGCATGACCTTAGCAAGCGGATCGGTGTGAGTTTTGCTTATGTCGATGACCTTGAAGCGCGTCGGGTCGAGCTTAGAACCTGTTCCCATTGATGATATGATCTTTATATCGCGATTTTTTGCTTCCTTGACTATTTCGAGCTTTGAAGTAACGGTGTCTATCGCATCGATTATTATATCGGGTGCTGCAGAGCTTATTATTTCTGGAATATTTTCTGCTGTGGCAAAGGTCTCGAAGCCGTTTGCGATACATTCTGGATTTATCTTTTTTATGCGCTCGATCATGACGGCGACCTTGCTTTTTCCGACTGTTGTCGTATCGGCGATTATCTGGCGATTTATGTTTGTCGGTGAAACTGTATCATTATCGACAAGCGATATTTTTCCAACACCGCTCCTGACGAGTGCTTCAACGACATATCCGCCGACTCCGCCGATACCGAATATCAACACCGAAGAGCTTTTCAGCTTTTCGGTAGCTTCGTCTCCGATGAGCATCCTCTCTCTGTGAAGCCAATCCATATTCATCTCTCACTTTCTTTATGTCTGATCATGTAAATTATATCATATCTCCGCTATTTTGTCAAGTAAAAGAAAAAACAAAAAAATATTTTGATTTTTTTTCGAAAACCCCTTGACAAATTCTGAGAAGTGTGGTATAATATATAAGCAGTCGAGAGAGACCGCAGGCTCGGTACTTAAAGTGAAAGACCGACAAGCCGGAGTGGCGAAATTGGCAGACGCCCGGGACTTAAAATCCCGTGAGATGAAAATCTCGTACCGGTTCGAGCCCGGTTTCCGGCACCATATATCGCGGAGTGGAGCAGTCTGGTAGCTCGTCGGGCTCATAACCCGAAGGTCATGTGGTTCAAATCCCTTCTCCGCAACCAATTCCAAGTCCCAAAGATTTATCTTTGGGACTTAATTTTTTAAGTAGTATGCTTTGGATGAAAATATCTGTCCGCACAAAATATCAATAATTTTCTTAAGGGAGAATAATTTTATGAAAACAAAGGCTATTATATTTGATAAGGATGGAACACTTATTGATTTCGATACTTTTTGGGTAGGTGTTTCGGTAAATGCACTTTCGGAGGTTCTCGCACACCTTGAAATTCACGATGTACAGATCGATGAGCTGCTTGAGACGTTGGGCGTTCATGATGGAGTTACCGATATTGACGGTGCTTTATGCAAGGGAACATATGCGCAGATAGGCAGATTGGTGTATGATGTTTTGTGTAGATACGGGTATGGATTTGATTGTGACAAGGTGACTGAGCTGGTCATTGAGGCATATAACAAAAATTCGGATTCGGGTGAAGTAAAGCCGACCTGCGCTGATCTTTCGGATGTATTGCTTCGTCTGAAAAGTCAGAACATAAAGCTTGCCGTTGTAACTGTCGATAATGAAACTATCACACGGAAATGTCTTAAAAAACTCGGAATTGAAGAATTGTTCGATAAGATATACACCGATGACGGCATAACTCCGCCAAAGCCCGATCCCTACTGCGCTATTGATTTTGCCAAAAGTGTAGGAGTGGGTCTTGAGAATTTGGTGATGGTCGGAGATACTATGACCGATATTAAATTTGCCAAAAATGCCGGGATAAAGGTCATAGGTGTTTCTAAAAGCGATAAAAACAAAGAAAAGCTCTCTCCGTATGCAGATGCAGTGATTTCGGAGTTGTCTGTTCTTTCGGATATTTTGGAATAACAAGCGTTATGACAACGGGAATTTTTGCGGGTATTACCTGGGCATTTGAAACGGTGATACTTGGACTGGCTATGAGTATGTCGCCTATGATCGCGACCGAGCAGGCGATACTTATAGCACCTTTTGCGGCAACATTTTTGCATGATGCGTTTTCCGCAATTTTTATGTTCATATATAATGTCATCAGAGGAAATTTAAGGGACATATTAAAAATATTCGGGACAGAGGATTTTAAGTGGCTTATATTGTCATCTGCTATCGGTGGACCTATTGGTATGACCGGCTATGTTTTGGCGGTAAACAATATGGGAGCTTCGGTCGGTGCGGTCACCAGCGCGGTATATCCTGCTATCGGCACGGTGCTTGCATTTATTTTTCTGAAAGAAAAGGTCAAATGGTATCAGTGGATATTTTTGCTCATTACCCTTATGGGCGTTTACGGAATAAGCTATTCTCCGGCTATCAATATTGAAAATTTTTGGCTTGGTCTGCTCGGTGCGTTCATGTGCGCGTTCGGTTGGGGTATTGAGGCGGTCATATTGGCAAAATGTCTTAAATCCAACGAGATCAAAAACGAATATGCACTGTCGATCCGCCAAACGACTTCGGCATTGATATATGGAATAATTATTATTCCCGCAATGCGTGGTTGGGATTTTACTTTCGGGCTTTTTTCTAACGGTGAATTAAGGTTGTTGACATTCATAGCCGTGGCTGCGCTCTGTGCAACAGTTTCCTACCTATTTTATTATAAAGCTATCTCGAAGCTTGGTGCGGCAAAAGCTATGGCACTGAATATAACGTATACTGCATGGGCAATACTGTTCAATGCGGTCATAATGAAAGATATGAGTGCTTTTGATCCTTTGACGCTTTGCTGCTCTATCGTAGTTGTTGTGTGCGGAGTCTTTTCAGCTGCTGATATAAGATCTCTTTTTAAAAGGAATGTCTGATCTCATGCACTTCAGGGCTTTGTATTGTTGGCATAACTATGATATTATATCAAATGCCGCCGTTTCGGCGGCATTTTTATATTATTTGTAAACATTGTGCGCGGTGTATTGACAAATTATTCTAAATGAACTATAATGGTTAATGCGAATGAACCTTTTGAGGCGGAGCTGAGTTATGGTATGTGAATGAGGCTTTTTACACTTAAAAGTTTATTTTGCGAAAAAATACGCTTTTTAAGAAAAGGAAAAATTTATGACAGATACGAAATTCAAACGAACAAAATTTGCGTGTTATTCCGCATATTTTACGATGTCATCTATCTTTTGTCTGCCGCCGCTGCTGTTTGTCACGTTTCATGAGATTTACGGTGTTTCGTGGACGCTGCTCGGCACGTTGGTTTTGACCAATTTCTGCACGCAGTTTGCGATAGATATGATCTTTACCCTGTTTTCAAAAAAATTCAACATACCAAAGGTCGTAAAGGTCATGCCGCTGATAACATCGCTCGGACTGTTTATATATGCGCTGTTTCCGATGCTGTTTCCGGATCATGCTTATACCGGATTGCTTATCGGCACGGTCATATTTTCGGTCGCTGCCGGACTTTCCGAGGTGCTGCTTAGTCCGACTATTGCTGCGATCCCATCCGATGATCCGCAGAAGGACATGAGTATGCTGCACTCGCTTTATGCCTTCGGTGTGTTCAGTGTTGTAGTTATAGGTACGCTTTTTATAAAATTCATAGGCTCTGAATACTGGATGTATCTAACGATGTTCTTTGCGCTGCTGCCAATCATCGCTTCGATACTGTTTATGATCTCACCGATGCCTGACATGACCACGAGCGAGACCGCGGTGGATACGACCAGATCGAGAAAGCGGACTATCGGCATAGCACTTTGCGTCGGATGTATCTTTTTCGGAAGCTGTGCGGAGAATGCGATGTCCAACTGGATCTCAAGCTACATGGAGGCACAGCTACATATCGACAAGGCGATAGGTGATATACTCGGCATGGCGATGTTCGCTATACTTCTCGGAATCACAAGAATGAGCTATGCGAAGTTCGGTAAGAACATATGCAGGATGCTCATGGTCAGTATGGTCGGTGCGGCGGTATGCTATCTCGTTGCGGGATTTTCGACTCAGGTGCTGCCGGCATTCATCGCTTGTATTTTGACCGGTATATTCACATCTATGCTTTGGCCCGGAACGCTTATAATGATGGAAGAAAAGATACCCGGAGTCGGAGTTGCGACATATGCCTTGATGGCGGCAGGCGGTGATCTCGGTGCTTCTGTAGCTCCGCAGCTGCTCGGAATAGTAGCGGACAATTCGGGACTTCAGACCGGAATGCTCGTTTGCTCGATATTCCCGATCATCGGAAGTGTTTTGATGTTCGTGATAATTCGCTTTTTCAAAGCGAATCCGACTGAAAATAACTGAGGAGGTGCTTTCTTGGACAAATATATGGACGCAAATATTGTATTCTCAAAATTTTCGAGAGATTACATGTGGCTTAAAAATGATCTGCCGATAAGACCGAGCGAGATGGCTGTGGTGAACATAATCACCCAACGCGACGGACGATACACTCCGCATATGCTCGCAGAGCTACTCGGTGTTTCAAAGCCTATGGTAGCTGCGCATATATCTGTACTTGAAAAAAAGGGATATATAGAAAAGGAGCGATCCGGCAATGACAGGCGGAGCTTTTATGTTCTGCCTACCGACAAGGCGAGGGAGCTTTCGAATGAATTTGTGTCGAGGCAGACCGAATATCTTCAGGCATTCGAAGCAGAGCTCGGCGGGGAGGGCTTTGATGAGCTTGTTTGTCTGCTCGGCAAAGCTCAGCCGATACTTGATAAAATAATAAGAGGTATAAATAATTGCAGAACGATAAGATAAGTAAGGCTGTGCCGTGGAATCCGTGGCATGGCTGTAAAAAGGTAAGTCCCGGATGTAAGAATTGCTTCGTCTACAAAATGGACAGAAGATACGGTCGTGACACTACTATCATAACAAAGGGAAAGACCACATATGAGCTTCGTGACAAGGATTGTCCGTATGGTTCGCTCGTCAAGCTTTGCTTTTCTTCGGATTTTTTCATTGAGGAAGCGGACGAATGGCGCGAGGGTTGCTGGGACTTTATCCGTCGCAGAAAGGACTGTGTTTTCGTTACGACAACAAAGCGTCCCGAAAGGATAAAGGATTGTGTTCCCGCAGACTGGGGCGATGGCTGGGAACACGTGCATATCAGCATTTCGATAGAAAATCAAGAAATGGCTGACAAGCGTCTTGAGGCATTTCTCGCCGCACCTGTCAAGCACAGAGAGGTATTCTGTTCACCCTTGATCGCGCCAATATCGCTCGGAAAATATCTCGATACCGGACTCATAAAATGTGTGAATGTCGGCGGTGAGATGTCTCCGAAGAACGAAGTGAGACCGATCATGTGGGAATGGGTTCGTGATCTTTTCCTTGAAGCAAAGGAGCGGAATATCGAATTTTATTTTCATCAATGCGGCTCGATGTTCATGCGTGACGGTGTGAATATCGGAAAATGGAACTTGAACGATCAGATCGCACGTGCCGAGGAGATACAGCACGAGCTTGAAGAAATGTACGGTGAAACACCGAAAAGTCACGGCAGATATTCCTGCTGAATGGCTTTGTATATAAACAGGCGGATATGCCGCCGGATAAGGAGAGAGAATATGTATATTGCATCAGAAAAACGCTATGGTGACATGACCTACAATCGTCTCGGAAGGAGCGGCTTGAAGCTCCCTGCGGTATCTTTGGGACTCTGGCACAACTTCGGAAACACGAGCAATTTTGACAACATGAAGAAGATGTGCTTGACGGCTTTTGACAACGGTATCACGCATTTTGACCTCGCCAACAACTACGGCCCTCCGGAAGGAGCAGCTGAGAAGAACTTCGGACGGATCCTTAAAGAAGAGCTTGGTGTTTATCGCGATGAGCTTATAATCAGCACGAAGTCCGGATATTGGATGTGGCCCGGACCATACGGTGAGTGGGGAAGCCGAAAGCAGCTGCTGAGCAGTCTCGATCAGAGCCTTAAGCGCATGGGACTTGATTATGTTGACATTTTCTATCACCACAGACCCGATCCCGACACTCCGCTCGAAGAGACTATGGGTGCGCTGGCAACGGCTGTGCAGTCGGGCAAGGCATTATATGTCGGTCTTTCGAATTACGATGGTGAACGCATGGCAGAGGCTGCGGCTATACTCACCGATATGCGCGTTCCGTTTGTGATAAATCAGAACAGCTATTCAATATTCAATCGCACGATCGAACACAATGGTCTGAAGGAGACTTCCGCAAAGCTCGGAAAGGGCATCATCGCATTTTCTCCGCTGTCTCAGGGACTTTTGACCGACCGTTATCTTAAGGGCATTCCGTCTGACAGCCGCATAATGACTGATGGAAGATTCTTGAAGGAAAATGCGCTGACCGAGCAGCGTCTCGATCAGATACGCCGTCTGAATGATCTTGCGGCAGAGCGTGGACAGACTCTGGCGCAGATGGCACTCAGCTGGATATTGCGTGACGGCATCGTAACGAGTGTTCTGGCAGGTGCTTCGAAGCCCGAGCAGGTGCTTGACAATATAAAGGCGGCACAGAATACGAAATTTACGTCTGACGAGCTGGAGCTTATAGATCGTATCAGCCTGTGATCGAAAGTTGTTAAAGAATATTTTGAAAACAGATGACTTATTCACATTTTTATGGTATAATTAAATAAATCTTTGTGACTTGGATAAGGAGTGTGGATATGCAGCACATTGAAAATTGGATATGGCTTCCGAAAGACAAATATCCGAATGATCAAAATACCGTTTTCAGCGGATTTAACAGCCAGAAGGCTGAAAATTATACGGTCTCGGAGCTTGAGCGCGAATATGTATTCGAATCAAAAATAGTTCGTGCCGAGCTTCGTTTCAGCGGTGACACGGCATTTCAGCTGTTTTGTAATGACAGCTTTATTGCGACAGGTCCGGCTTGTGTCGGTGGAGATTTTATCGGGAACGATCGGGTACGTGACAATTTTTATTCGTTTGAGAAGTGTATAGAGCCTTGCTCGAACAGACTTAAGTTTTATGCGCTCGTGAAGCTGCTGCCTGTGCAGATATGCGAATATTCAAAGGGGCAGGGCGGATTTATGCTTTCTGCGATATTGACCTTTGAGGACGGCACTGAAACGGTCATATGCACTGACGAGAGCTGGATGATCAGAAAAAACGGCAGATATACTTCTCCGCGTTCATATGATGGACGTATACTGCCTGACGGATATGTAAATGCCGAATGCGTTTCGGATATTTGGAGAGCTTCGGTCGCTCCGATACCTGTAAGGGAGGAACATGAGCTGTTTGGTGAGAACAGCAGGATAACGCTTTTGCCGCATGAGGAAAAAGAGGTAGTTATCGAGCTTGACAGGATATGGGGCGGCTTCGTCCATGTCAAGGTCAAGACCGACGGTGAATTATCGATAAAGTTGTTTTGCCGCGAAATTAATGACGGCGGTTCATGCGAGGAGCTGATATTCGCGGATGACGATGAATATCGCGGATTTTATATGCACAGCGCAGGAAACATCCGTGCTCTGCTGAAAAGCGATTCTGATACTTCGTCTGAGGTCGAGATCACGTTTATCGAGACTCATTATCCGATAAGCGAGGAGTGCGAAACACGGACGAGCGATAAAGAACTGAATGCAGTGCTCGACACCTGCAAGCACACTCTTAAGATATGCCGTCAGACTCACCACCTCGACAGTCCGAGACATTGTGAGCCGATGGCGTGTACGGGAGATTATTATATCGAGACGCTGATAACGATGTTTTCTTTCGGAGATATGCGACTTGCTGAATTTGATCTTGTTCGCACTGCGGCGATGCTCGAAAGAGAAAACGGTCGTATGTTCCATACTACCTACAGTCTGATATGGGTCAGGATGCTTTATGATGTGTATATGGCTTCCGGTCATATCGAGCTTTTGACAAAATGCGAAAAGGGACTTCGGCTGCTGTTAGATCGATTCGAGACCTATATCGGTGAGAACGGAATTATCGAGAATCCGCCGGATTATATGTTCATCGACTGGATATACATTGACGGAATATCTATGCACCATCCGCCGAAGGCACTTGGACAGAGCTGTCTGAATATATTCTATTTTTCCGCACTCGACAGTGCCGAAAAGATATTCGAGCTGCTCTCGTATTCGGATGACGCTAAAAAATGCGCCGAAAAGAAGTCGGCACTTCGCAAGGCTGTGAACGATATTCTTTTCGATCCTGAAAAGCGGATATATTTTGAAGGCTTGAACACACCGACCGATGAGAGCTTGATCGGAGAATGGATGCCGCAGAATGTGGAAAAGCGGTATTATTTGAAGCATTCGAACATACTTGCCGTATGCTTCGGGATATGTGACGATGAGCTTGGACGCGAGATAGTCAAAAAGGTATTTTCTGGTGAGATCGAGGGCGATTGCCAGCCTTATTTCATGCACTATCTTTTTGAGGCGGTGTACCGTCTCGGACTGAGGGATGAGTATACCTTGAAGCTTGCCGAGCTTTGGAAAAAGCATATATCCGAGTGCCCGAAGGGACTTGTCGAGGGCTTTGTAAAGCCTGAGCCGACATATTCGTTCGATCACAGCCACGCATGGGGCGGAACTCCGCTGTATTCTCTGCCTAAAGCTTTGATGGGACTTGATATTATCGAGCCGGGAATGAAGAAGATCTCTGTATCTCCATCGCTTTTGGAGCTTGAATATGCAGATGCTGAGCTTATCACGCCTTACGGAAAGGTATCCTGCCGCATGAGACGCGGTGAAGCACCCGTGATCGAGCATCCCGATGAAGTCGAGGTCATAATACGCTGAATAATAAAGCGCACAGAAATATTTCTGTGCGCTTTGCTTTTATTTCTGCTGATCTACAGGCGGAACCGTTTCAGCGTATTTTTTGAGCATTTCCGGAGTACTCGTATAATAACGGACATTTTTATTCATATTCGCTATCTCACCCATCTCGGCTGCGGTCAGTTCGAAGTCGAACAGCTCGAAGTTTGCTTTTATGTGCTCGGGATTCTTTGAGCCGGGAATAACGATATTTCCAGACTGGATATGCCAGCGCAAAATGATCTGTGCGTTCGATTTACCGTATTTTTTGCCGAGCTCTTCGAATGCAGGTTCATTCAGCAGGGCTTTGTCTCCGTGTCCGAGCGGAAACCACGACTGCGGAGCTATTTCAACGGCAGAAAGATATTTTTTCAGCTCATTTTCCTGATAGTACGGGTGAAGCTCGGTCTGCAATACTGTCGGCTTTACCTCACAGATACCGAGTATCTCTTCTATCTGCGCTTTATTGAAATTCGAGAGACCTATCGCACGCACCTTGCCTTCTTTGTATGCCTTTTCCATGAGCTTATATCCTGCGATATAGTTTCCTGCCGGTTGGTGTATCAGGAGCAGGTCGATATAGTCCGTGTCGAGACGCTGCAAGGTCTTTTCGACTGCATCTGACTGTTCATAGAATGAAGGCCAGATTTTGGTCTCAAGGAATATCTTCTCGCGGGATATTCCGGATCTTTTCATTGCTCTGCCGACTGCTTTTTCGTTTACGTATGCGTTGGCGGTGTCGATAAGTCTGTAGCCGGCCGACAATGCGTTCATGACTGCCGCTTCGGCTTCATCCGGACTCAACAGAAAAGTTCCTATACCTGCCATCGGCATCTTTACGCCGTTATTGAGAAGTGTATATTCCATTTTGTTAGATATTCCTTTCAATGATTTATATCAGGCATTTTTGCCCATTTCGTATGCCTTTGACAGCATCGGAGAAGCCTTTACCGTTCCAACTTCGTACACTCCGCCGCATACGATTACTCCCTTCTCGACTGCGCCTTCCACACAATCTGCATAGCCCCTGAAACAAGCGAGCGTTGTGTCTGCCGATTCGGGTGTTTCGTCTGCCATCGTTACGATATAGTAAAATTCTTTGTTTTTGACTTCGAGCCAACGCGCTACGGTGCGGTCGATGACTGCTTTGAGCTGTGCGTCTATCGAATAGAAGTATACCGGACTTGCCAGAACCAGAACATCTGCATCGATCATCTTTTGCAGCAATTCAGCCATATCGTCCTTATGCGCACATTCGCCGTTATGGCTTCGGCAGTAGTAGCACGCAGAACATGGATGTATCTTTTTTGAGCTTACTCTGATCTTTTCGACATCGTTGCCGGCTTCCTTTGCACCGCGCATAAATTCGTCACACAAAATATCTGAGTTGCCGCCGTTTCGAGGGCTTCCTGAGAGGATAAGTATTTTTTTGCTCATTTTCTTAATAATCCTTTCGAATTTTATTTCAGCTTGTCATATTCTTCATCGCGCACAGGCTCACACCATTCGGTATGATTGTTTTCGCCCGGAACTTCTATGGCGAGATGAGAGAACCAGCTGTCTTTTGCCGCGCCATGCCAATGCTTTACGCCGGGAGCGATGTTTACGGTATCGCCGGGATGAAGCTCTATCGGGGCTTTGTTCTCCTCGGAATAATATCCGCGACCTGCGATACATACGAGTATTTGTCCGCCGCCCTTATCGGCATGATGGATATGCCAATTGTTGCGGCAGCCCGGCTCGAAGGTGACGTTGAATATTCCGACCTGCTCGGTAGAGATCGGCGAGATATAGCTTTGTCCGATAAAAAATTCAGCAAATTTGTCGTTTGTATTTCCTATCGGGAAGACCATTGAAGCCTGATGCAGCTCTTTTTCGTTCATTTTCTTTATCATTCTCCAATATTTTATTGATTCTATTATATACCAAACGGTTCATCGTTTCAAGAAAAAAATCCTGAATTTTTTGTTAATGAATAAAAAATGTCAGGTGCATATGTACGAATGTTGTATTTTGATGCACGGCTATTGCTTTGTCGAAAAAAATACTTGCAATTTTTTTCTCGGTGATGATATAATTGTTATTAAAAAGAAACTGAGTGGAGAGCATTACAATGGATTATGTGCTTGAATACAATGATCTAAAAAATTCGCCCGACCGCGGATTTACGATAACTCAATGCGGATACTAGCGGTGTAAGAGCGGTCACAGCTGTAAGAGCGTGCTTTCGAGCGATTATTCGGTAACTTTCGTTATCGGTGGAAAAGGCGTTTATTCTGTCGGCGGAGCTGAGCATGAAATATGTGCCTGGCAGGGATCTGTGATATGTCCGGGCGAAAAGGTCGGGTACAGAGCCGATGTGGATGACCCTTGGAATTACATATATGTGATAATCAAAGGCTTTGATGCGCAGATATTATTAAAAAATGCCGGGATATGCGGAATATTCTCATCCGTTGTGATCGGAGTAGGGCAGAGCTAATTATCTGCCCATCGAGCTTATCTCCTGCATTCGGTATTCACGCGGTGAGCAGCCGCTTATCTGCTTGAATATCTTTCTGAAATACGCGGAGGAGCTGAAGCCGCATTTATCGACTATGACCTCTATCGGCATATTCGGTTCATCTACCAACAGACTTTGTGCGCGTGAGATCATAAGGCGGTTCTTATATTCTATAGGTGTCATGCCCATCGCGCTGTGGAATCTTGTATAGAAGTAGGATTCCGAAATCTGGCAGAGCTTTGCGAGTTCGGGAACGCTTATGGCTTTTTCGGGTGCGTTTTGCAGATAACGTATCGCAGGTTCGAGCATTTCATCGACCTCATCATATTCCTTGCACATAAGACAGCTGTTAAGTCCGCCTATTATTCGGTAGAGGCGGCTTAGAAGCTCGAATTTCAATCCCTTTACACCGTTTTGTGTTCGATTGAAAAGATCTAATATTATCTCGAATTCATTTTGCATAGAGGTGATTCCGACAGCATCTGCGAGAGCCTTTTCCTCGACTGCCTGCACCATAGTAGCTCTTTGGTTGAATATTCCCGGCGAAGACAGCTCAAAATGAATAGATATGCAGTTTGCCTGCGGATATGTCAGCCAACTTGCATCGTATGTTGCGCCGAACGGAACATACAGTAGCTGACCGCTTTTGACTGTTCCGCAGTTTTTATATTCTCCTTGTTTTTGTGAGCGGATGTATTCGGTATATTCCCAATCGCCGTTTACAAGAAAGCCGATTGAGGTTGACGGACGCGGGATCAGGCGGTATCTATCGATGATCCCTCCCTTGGTCTGATAGCGTGCTGCGCGAAAATATCTGAGTGAATAGTGTGAAAATTCCATTTTTTTGTTATTTCGCTTTTCGGTTGAGCTGCGAGATATTCCTTTCCTTCTCTGTTATCGCTGCTGTGTTTTTGAAAAAATCAGAGAATAAAGTCGGTTTATAATAGTATACTATATTTTTTTATTTTTGTCAATATGGTATAATTATTTTACAAATTAGGCATAATACACTACAAACGTACACACACACACAGAATTTGGAGGATTTTTATGAACAAGAGGTTAATTTCATTAACGATTCTCGCATCTCTCATACTGTCATGTGCTTCATGCGGTACGGATCAGAATCAGGGAAAAGAGACTACTGCAAGTCAGGATACGACCGATGCAGTGACCGAAAAGCCATTTCTCGACAATCTCGGAGAATATGATTTCGGCGGTGCTGAATGCACGTTCCTTGTACGAGAGACCAGAATTGACGATTTCTTCCCGGAAGAATCGACCGGAGATGTGGTGAACGATGCGCTTTACGACCGAAATCTCAAAATCGCGAATCGTTTCAATGTAACGATAAAGACCGTTACTTTGCCTGACCAGGCAAACGATTGGAACACTGCGATACAAGGCGATGTAATGTCGAACAGTGGAGAATACGATGTGGTAATGCCCGACTATTGGTGGGGCTGCGAAAAGAACGGCTGGCTCATGAATCTGCTCGATTATGATGTATTGGAATTTGATCAGCCGTGGTGGACTGACGGTTGGAACGACAATGCGACGATATACGGCAAGCTTTACAACGCAGTCGGTGCGTTCTGCCTCGATGTTATCAAGAATGATGCCTGTGTATTCTTCAACAAGACGCTCCTCGACAATCTCAAGCTCGAAAATCCCTATGATCTTGTTAAAAACGATGAGTGGACTATAGACAAGCTGCTCGAAATGTCGGCTGCGGCGAAGTCAGATCTCAACGGTGACGGCAATATAGATTCGGAGAACGATCAGGTCGGCTTTGGTTTCGGTACTCACTACGGAAACGGTATCATGAGTTCATTCGGAGTTAAATTTATCTCGCAGAATTCGTCTGGAGATTATGAGTACAATATTTTCGGTAACGAACGTTTTGTCGATATATTTGACAAAGCATATCGTTTCACCAACAACGATGATTCGGTCATTTGGTGCTCTATGAACTATACTACCGGTATGGGATACGATCTTTACACCACATTTAAGGCTGACCGTCTGCTCTTCATGGGCGGCTTCCTGCGTGCAATGTCTGACCGTGCGAACGATGACTTCCGCGATATGACCGGAGACTACGGAATAGTTCCGAGCCCGAAGTATGACAAGGAGCAGGAGGATTACGTCACATACAATCTCGGTGTATCCTACGTGGCTATACCGATAACCGCGAAAAATCCCGAAATGAGCGCGGTCTTGCTCGAAGCACTCAATGCCGAGAGCTACAAATCCACTATCGGCGCATATTTCGACACGGCACTCAAGGGTAAGTACAGCCGCGATGATGACACCGGAAAAATGCTCGACATAATCTACGGATCGACATTCTTTGATTTCTGTTTCGTAAACTCCGGGGTCGGTATGAACTGTGCAACTATCTTTGATAGGATACAAAAGAAGGATGAGAATATCTCATCGTATCTTGCTTCCAATAAGGATAGCATGACACAAAAACTTGAGGATGTTCTTACAGATTACAAGAACATTACAAACGAATAATGAATAATGAAATAACGCTTCATTCAAAATCGAATGAAGCGTTATTTTTAATATTTTTTCGAGAGCAGAGCTTTTTCGGTCTCAGATATTGCCCGAACGGCTTCTTCACCCTTGTGGAAGACGATATAGAAGTAGAGAGAATCGACTATCGCGAGCTGTGCTATTCTCGAATTGAGTGCGAGGATAGAATAGCGCGTTTCGTCCGAAAAGGTTTGGAGCACTATGTCGCTCACCTTGATTATCGGCGATTTTCCATAATTTGTCAGGCAAATCGTCGATGCTCCGCGCTCCTTTGCGATCCTCAATGCATCAACTATGTCTCTGGATGAGCCGGAGTGGGATATTCCGATAGCGACATCTCCTTCGGTCAGGTGTGAAGCGGCTATTGCCTGCATATGGTTGTCGGTATATGCCACGGCATCGCATCCTGCGCGGAGAAATTTATGGCTCATATCGACTGCAACGGAGGCTGAATTTCCGAGTCCGAGCGTGATTATGCGGTTTGCGGAGAGTATCTTTTCGGCTGCTTTGGCAACAGATTCCTCGCTGAGCACCTTTTTGGTTCTTTCGAGCGAACAGTATATATCATTGCAGACCTTTTCGAATATCTCGAAGCTGGAGTCGGACGGATTTATATTTTCGCTGATATTTGAGGTATTTTCTTCACGTGCGAGCGAGATCTTAAGTGCCTGATAGCCGTCAAAGCCGAGTCGGCGCGCAAATCTGACGATAGTCGCTTCGCTGCATTTACAATTATCTGCCAGCTCGCTTATCGAAAGCGGTATGAGCTTGCCCGGATTTTGGAGTATCCAGTCGGCTATCTTTTTTTCGGCTCGTCCCATTTCATTATAGTGAACTTTTATTTGCAGTGACGTTCTTTCCATAAAAATATATTCCTGTTCTGCCGTTTGGCTGGTTGCTTAATTTAAAATTATTTCCATATCTATATTATATCTCATTTTAAAAAATATGTCAAGCAGAATTTGTGAAGAATTTTTAACGTCAAACTGCACAATTACCACATGATATTTTTGTGCAACTATACAATTATTAGGCTTTCGAGAACAAATTTCAAAAAAGTACTTGAAATTTATTTTCGTATGAGTTATAATAATAAGCGGAGATAAATTTATAAAAAGAAAATTCGCTTCAAATCATGGAAATTTTTTCTGAAAGGAATTATCTATAATGGCAAACAAAAAACTCAAGATCGGTGTCGTTCCGGAACGCAGATGGCTCGCCGATCAGAAGACTCGCAAGGGCATATTCCAGCCCTCATATGCGGTTGACAACAAGAACCGCGTTCTCGACTACATAAAGAAGAATTTTGCGGATGAGACGGTCGAATTTACCGATCTCGAATGGCTCAATGAGGAAGGACTTCTTTTCGAAAACGATGATGTTGACAAGGTAGTCGAATATCTCAGAAATGAAAGAGTCGATGCTATATTCCTCATCAACTGCAACTTCGGTAATGAGGATGCGGCAGGTCGTGTTGCACGTGAGATGCAGCTCCCTGTTTTGCTCTGGGGACCGAGAGACAATCTCTTCACTCCCGAAGGAAACCGCTTCACTGACAGCCAGTGCGGACTTTTCGCAATAAGCAAGCACCTTCAGCGCAGTCATGTTCCGTTCTCCTACATTGAGAACTGCAACGTTGAGGACAAGGCATTCGCAGACGGACTTGACAAGTTCCTCTCGGTCGTTTCTATGCTCAAAACCTTTAAGGGTATGCGCATTGTCCAGGTCGGTCAGCGCGTAAAGCCCTTCAAGAGTGTTATGTTCAACGAAATGGAGCTCATGGAGAAGTTCAATATAGATGTAACTCCGATAAATATGGCTGATGCGGTCGTAAGACTCAACAAGATATACAACGATCCCGACCGCCGTGCAGAGCTTGAAGCTTTAGCTGCCGACACAAAGAAGAAGATGGACTGCTCGTCTGTCGATGATGAGCTGCTCGTCAAGATGATGACCTTTGTTCCGTTCTACAAGGAACTTAAGGAAGAAAATCATGCCGATGTGATCTCGACCGAGTGCTGGACCTCCATGCCGCTCGGCTTTGGAGCAAACCCATGTCTCGCAATGTCGATCCTCGGTGATATGGACTGCCTCGTCACCTGTGAGTCGGATATTTACGGCGCGATCACGATGGCACTTCTCTACGCTATGAAGAGAAAGAAGTCTGTTCCCGCATTTGGTGAGTTCACCTGCCGCAATCCTGAGAACGACAATTCCGAACTGCTCTGGCACTGTGGTCCGTTCGCATACTCGCTCAAGAAGCCCGAATCGAACGCTTACATCTTCAACACCAAGCCGTCCTTCAGAGTTGCCGACGGAGATTGGACTATCGCACGTTTCCAGGGACAGGGCGGCAAGTTCACCTTCCTCGCAGGCGATTTCAAGACGACTGATGGTCCTCACACCTTCGGAACTCATATGTGGGCTGATTTCGGCGATCTCGCAAAGGTCGAGCGCAAGGTCATCGAAGGTCCGTATATCCACCACATGGCTGAGATTCAGGGTAAATATGCCGATACGATAAGAGAATTCTGCAAGTTCGTTCCCGAACTCGAATTTGATGATCTGTATAACTGATATAGTATAAATAAGCAAAACTCCTCAAAGCCTTATGTTAAGTTTTTTAGTAAAAAGCTTTGGTAAAGGGAGGGAAAGTGCGGGAGAGGAAAAACTTACTTAAAAGTTTTTTCTCTCCTGCTGAAACAAAGGAGAAATAAATGATATTCAATGATTTCACTCAAACGATGATACTTTCGGAGCTTGAGGACGCGGTAGGACGCGAAAACTGCTCCGAGAAGCCGGTAGATAAGATCACTCACTCGGTTGACTATTTCTGGCTCCCGAGAATGTGGGCAGACCGCGGATACAATATGCCGCAGGCTGACGTTATCGTATCCCCGAAGAATGCCGAAGAGGTTTCCAAGGTGCTTAAGATAGCGAATTATTATAAGCTCCCCGTTACCACCTGGGGCGGCGGCGGCGGAACTCAGGGCGGTGCTATACCGGTATGCGGCGGCATTCTGCTCGATACAAAGCGAATGAATGAGATATATGACATAAACGAAAAGGGAATGTACATCGAATGTGGCACGGGTGCTATCTATAAGCACATCGAATGGGCTGCAAACGAGCGCGGCTATGCAACGATGCACTATCCGTCCTCTCTGACCTGCTCGACGGTCGGCGGATTCCTTGCTCACCGCGGTATCGGTGTCGTTTCCACAAAGTACGGAAAGATCGATGACATGGCTCTTGAACTTGAGGTCGTTCTCCCCAACGGAGACATAATCCACACCTCGCCCGCTCCGAAGCACGCGGCAGGTCCTGACCTGAACCAGATATTCATCGGTTCTGAGGGTACTCTCGGTGTAATCACGAAGGCTCAGATGAGAATATATGATCAGCCTGAGGAGAGACGTTTCCGCGGATTCCTCTTCCACAACATGACCGATGCGTTCAATGCAGGTCGTGAGCTGCTTCAGAAATTCAAGCCGTCTGTAATGCGTCTTTATGACGAGGCTGAGACCTCGACACTCATCAAGAAGATCGTCGGAGTCGAAAAGCCGGGCGCATTTATGAATGTCGCTATCGAAGGTGTTTCCGAGATCGTTGCGGTCGAGGAAAAGATACTTCTCGATACCTTTGCAAAGTACGGTGCAGAGGATCTCGGCTCTGAGTACGGCGAAAAGTGGTGGAAGGAAAAGATCACATTCTTCTATCCGGGTCACATGATGGATCTTCCGCAGATGTTCGGTACGATGGACTCTATCGCGCCGTATGACAAGATCGAAAAGATCTACTGGGCAATGAAGGAGGCTATCGAGACCAACTTCCCGATGGCGCGCTTTATCGCTCACTTCTCGCACTGGTATGAGTGGGGCGCAATGATCTACGACCGCTTCATCGTTGACGATGTTCCGAAGGATCCCCACGAAGCTCTCCGTCTCCACAACGCGATCTGGAACTGCGGTGTCCGCACGGCTATCGCAAACGGCGGTGTCGTAAACGA
>CAZRVL010000025.1:16416-26743 GCA_964603455.1 uncultured Lachnospiraceae bacterium | reverse complement strand
CTACGATGGTGTAATCCATCGAGCCGTTCTTCTGAAGCTCATTAACGAGCTGAACCACAGAAGTCGCCTTCTGTCCGATAGCAACGTAAATGCAGATAACATTCTGCCCTTTTTGATTTATGATAGTATCAATAGCGATCTCGGTCTTACCGGTCTGACGGTCGCCGATTATAAGCTCACGCTGACCACGGCCTATCGGGATCATCGAATCGATAGCCTTGATACCGGTCTGGAGCGGCACACTGACGCTTTTGCGCTCGATTATGCCGGGAGCTTCACGCTCTATCGGACGAGTATCATTGGTTGCTATCGGCCCTTTTCCATCTATAGGCTGACCGAGCGCATCGACCACTCGACCTATCATAGCTTCACCGACCGGAACAGAAACGACCTTTCCGGTGCGGCGTACCTTTGTTCCCTCGCGGATATTGTTCTTGTCCGAAAGGATAGCGACCGAAACAGTTTCGTTTTCGAGATTCTGAGCCATTCCGAAGCTGCCGTCCTCGAACTCCAAAAGCTCGCTCGACATACAGCTGCGAAGTCCGTATACACGTGCTATGCCGTCTCCGACAAGTATTACGCTTCCGGTCTCAGCCATCTCGATCTTCGAATTGTAGTTTTTGATCTGCTCCTTTATTATGCCGCTGATCTCCTCTGGTCTTAAATTCATTTTCGCAGATTTCTCCCTTCCTTTAGGGTACAAGCTCAAAAATGAGCTTACTTTATAACTTCTTTAATATTCTGCAGCTTATATCTGAGACTTCCGTCGATGACCTTTCCATCGACCTCAACGATCACACCGCCGAGCAGCGACTCATCGACACTGCATTCAAGCTCGACACCATGTCCAAGCTTTTTCGAAAGCTTGTCGGCAAGCTCAGACTTTTCATCTTCGGTCATCTCGACAGCCGATGTTACTCTTGCTGTTGAAATGCCCTCAGCCGATTTAAGCATTCGCAGCGTCTCGTCGATTATCTCGAAAAGCTCGCGTATATGCCCTTTTTCGCACAAAAGCTTTGCAAATGACGCGATATTCAGTTCGACCTCATCACCGCCCTTGAACACTTCGTCTATCAGAGACTTGCGCTCTGACAACGGTACACAAGGCGAGACCAAAAGCTCGATATAGCTCGGAGCAGCTCCGACCGCAGTCCTGAAATTGCCGATAGCCTCGGCATATTCGCGTTCCTTTGAGCTTTCGACCGCAAGCGCGAACAGAGCCTCCGAATATTCCTTGCTTACATCATTCATTTCGATCCACCGATCTCGTCAATGAATTCATCAATAAGCTCGTGATGAGCCTTTTTGTCGAGTTCACGACCTATGAGCTTTTCGGTAAGAGCAGTCGATACATCAGCGATCTCACGCTTGACATCATCGGCTGTCTTGCGGCGTTCAAGCTCAGCTTCCTCTTCTGCACGGCGGATTATCGATTCAGCCTTGTCCTTTGCCTCGGATATCAGCTTGTCCGAACGGCGATCGGCTTCTTCGAGTGCATCCGAGCGTATCCTGTCAGCCTCAGACTCCGCCGAAGCCAACTTTTCCTCATAGCTCTTTTTTGAACTCAGTGCATCATTCTTCGCCTTTTCAGCGTCTGAATACTGTGAGTCGATAGCGGCACGGCGGTCAGCCAATGCCTTTCTCACCGGTGCATAAAGTAATTTCTTTAAAATGAGCGTGAGTATCAGAAGATTCGCCAGCGAAATGATCATCTGCCAGATATTTACAGAAATAACTTCCAGCGTCTGCATTTCATCCGCCTCTTATATGCTGCTCAGAAGAATATTGACAAAACGACCAGGAGCTAAGAATATCAAAAGTATTGCGATAACGAGCGCGTAAAGACCGGTAGTCTCCGCGACAGCACAACCCATGAGCATCGTGGTAGTGACAGCACCCTTTGATTCGGGCTGACGACCGATAGCTTCGCACGCCTTTGCAACAGCGTTACCTTCACCGATACCGGGTCCTATACCTGCGATCATTGCACAGCCTGCGCCGAGTGCGCAGCCGCCTAAAATAATTCCGATTGCGAGTTCAAGCATTTTTGTTTTCCTCCGAAAAAATTAATTTGATGTGGCTTTTTGTTTTTTCATCTGTAAAATTTCCCAGTCATCTGCCGGGAATCCGCTGCCGATATAGAGCATCGTCAGCATAGCGAAAATGAATGCCTGCAAAAGTCCGCTGAATACATCGAAATATATCGACAAAACAGCCGGAATACCGATCTGCAGGAGTGGGAAGCTGCCAAGCACGCCCGGAAGCCATCCGATGAGCATTGACGAGAGTCCTCTCAGAGCCGCCGCGAGCAGTACAGAAATGACCGAGCCCGACAAAACGTTGCCGTAATGACGGAAAGCCATCGAGACCGGGGTAGCTATCTCGCTGATGACATTGAGCGGAGTAAGCAGTGCCGGATCGGCAAAGCTCTTAAGGTAATGTACAAATCCGCATTTGTTCTTGTAGTAGGTAATGAGAACAAATACAACGGCAGCCCAACCACCAACGACATTCAAATCCGAAGTCGGCGTGTAAAGTCCTATCAGCGTGATAAGACTTGAAAAAGCCGAAAGCGACATTATAGCCGCGATAAACGGTCCGAAATGTGAGAAATACTTCTCGCCCATATTTTCGGCAATGAGTCCATCGGTCTTTTCGACTATCCACTCACAGACGAGCTGACGCTTCGTATCCGCCTTTTCCGAAATACCGTGGACGAGCCAGCGGCATATCCAAAATATGGTCAGCATGACGAGCCATGAATTGACCTGAGATTCGGTTATCGGAAGGTCTTGGATAGGCATCGGGACAGTAAAATATATCCTTGCACCGGAAATATCCATTCCCTCCGAGGCGGGAGTCGTGAGCACCTTCAATACCATTCCGAAGACAAGCGGCAGAACAGCCAAAGCGAGATAGAGCCGATCGATAAGTACAAAACGGCGATCCCTTTTATTCATATTCGTGATTCACCTCCTTGAAGCCAGACTAGCTGTGAAAAATCAATTTCGGCAGCTCTTTATAAAAAGAGCCTTCCGACGAGCAGACAAAAATGCCTTTACCCGTTAAAAGCACAAAAGCAATTGCCTTCGCGCACGGCGGAAATTCATCCGCCTTATTCATCTTTAATAAATATCGGTCTCAGCGCCACCGCTATCCTTACGAAAAACAGCGGGATTATCGCAGCGACCGCATTGAAGCAGGGCAGCAAAAGACCAAGCACAGCCGCCGCCATGAGCATAAGATTCCTTAAGGTCATCGACAGCTTCATTCTTTCCTTCGCCTCTTTTTCCTCAAGCTCCACCGCTCCTTGCACGGTAAGACCCATCAAAAAAAAGTTAAGCACCGCAACAGATGCGCCGAGGAGATTTCCGAGCAGGACAGTATAGTCCCATCTTCCGAACAGGACAAAAACGATCTCCATAACGACGCTGAGAAGCAGCGCAACAAATGCAATATATTTAGTTTCGCGTTTGACAGTTTGATCGACCTTCATATGAGCATCCTTTCTGCCCCGTTGGAGCGGTATTTGATCAGTTCGGTTCGAGGTCTTCGGTAATACCCGAAGACCTCTCCTTGAAATATTATTATATCACACTTTATCAGTTAAATCAATAGGTTATGAAAAATATTTTCCTATTTTTCCCTATTGAGACACAGTTTGCTCAAATTTTAACAATCTTGACCGCGGAACTGTTCGCGATAAAGCTTTGCATATACGCCGTCAGCAGCCAAAAGCTCATCGTGCGTGCCCTTTTCTATGATCTGTCCGTCCGAAATGACAGCGATCTCATCGGCATTCTTTATCGTCGAAAGACGGTGAGCGACAACGAGAGTCGTGCGTCCCTTGCAAAGCTCATCGAGCGATCTCTGAATTAGTATCTCGGTCGTGTTGTCGAGCGCACTGGTCGCTTCATCGAGAATGAGTATCGAGGGGTCTTTTAAGAATACACGTGCGATCGAAAGACGCTGCTTCTGACCGCCCGAAAGCTTGACACCGCGCTCGCCGATCTGAGTCTCATAGCCGTTCGGCAGCGACATTATGTAATCGTGTATATTCGCACGCTTTGCGGCCTCGTATACCTCTTCATCTGTCGCATCGAGCCTTCCGTAGAGGATATTCTCGCGAATGCTTGCATTGAAGAGATATATATCCTGCTGAACGATACCGATATTGCGTCTGAGCGAATCGAGCTTTATCGAATCGATATTCTTTTTGTCGATAAGTATCTCACCCGAATCGATATTGTAGAAATGCGGTATAAGATGACATATCGTGGTCTTTCCGCCGCCGGACGGACCGACAAGTGCAAAGGTCTTTCCCTTTTCGATATGAAGATCGATATTTCTTATGACCTCCTTCGAATCGGAATAAGCGAACGAAACATTCTTAAATTCGATCTCGCCAGAAAGCTTTCCGACCTCGGCCGCGCCGTCCTTGTCCTTTTCAGGCTCTGCATCGAGTATCTCGACAAAGCGTTCAAAGCCGGTGACACCGTTCTGATATTGCTCCATGAAGTTTATAAGCGTCATGACCGGGCTGACAAAAAGGTTTACCGACACTATGAATGCCGAATAGTCACCGAGCTCGATATGTCCGGCATACAAAAACAGACCGCCTGCTATCAGTATGACAACATTGAAAATATCGGTTATGAACGATGTGCCGGCATGGAACTGTCCCATCGCTTTGTATGCGGCACGTCTCGCCTCGACAAATTCATGGTTGCCGAGCTCGAACTTCTCCTGCTCACGCTCCGCATTCGTGAATGCCTTCGTCACGCGGATACCGCCGATGCTCGATTCGAGTGCGGCATTTATAACAGCGATAGATTCGCGGGATTTTTTGAATGCCGCACGCATTTTCTTTCTCAAAGTGAATGCGATAAGAAGCAGAAAAGGCACACATACAAAGATTATGAGCGTGAGCCAGATATTTATCCTCGAAAGGTATACGAACGAAACTATGATCGACACAGCCGAGATTATCACGTTCTCAGGGCCGTGGTGCGCCAATTCGGATATGTCCATAAGATCGTTCGTCATTCTCGACATTATCTTACCGGTCTCGTGGTCATCGTAATATCCATACGGCAGCTTTTCGAGGTGGGAAAACATATCCGATCTCATCGCAGCCTGCATTCTGACCCCCATGACGTGTCCGTAATACTGTACGAAATAGTTGAGGAACATACGTATCAGATAAACTCCCAAAAGTCCGAGACCGAATATGACGATCAGTCGATATTCACGGTTCGGGATAAGCTCATTTAGCATTTTTCGGGTTATCATCGGGTAAACGATGCCGATGAGCGAAATAAACAGCGACGCGAGCATATCCGACGCGAACAGCAGCTTATACGGCTTGTAATACGAAAAAAAGCGTTTCAACATTATTTTTACTTCCTTATTTTTATATATTACATATATTATATATTAAATTTAAAAATAAGTCAAGCCGATTCAAAAATATTTTACAAAGCCGCAAAAATTTAGCACCGATTTTCAGCCCTTCGGTTTTCCTTTAAAGCAGGCTGAGATGACGAATGCCGAGCATAATGCCGCGGCTATACCAGCAGAAGTCGCAGTAAGTCCGCCGCTGAGCGCACCGATAAGCCCTCTCTCAGTCACCGCCTTTTCAACGCCCTTCGCCAGTGAATAGCCGAAGCCGACCAGCGGCACGGTAGCCCCCGCCCCTGCAAATTCGACTACGCGGTCGTAACCGCCTATTCCTGTCAAGACCACACCGGAGACAACATACAATACCAATATCCGCGCCGGAGTCAGCTTCGTTTTGTCTATCAGCAGCTGTGCGATCAGGCATAGAGCTCCGCCGACCGCAAACGCCCAAATATAATCCATTTTTCCACCCCTTAAAGCATAGATATATGCAGAAGATGAGCTATTCCGGGTATCGTAAGACCCTGCTGAACGCTTGACGGACTCATCAGCGCACCTGTTGCAACAAACAATATGTCACGAAGCTCACCGCACATCATTTTTTCAAAAATATATCCCGACAACACCGCCGCCGAGCAGCCGCAGCCCGAACCGCCCGAATGCACATCCTGCCCCTCACGGTCATATATCATAAGTCCGCAGTCGTTGTGGACATCCGAAATGTCATAGCCCTCGCCGAGCAGAAAATCAGTCAATATTCCGCTGCCCTCCGCTCCGAGATCGCCTGTGAATATCGCCGAAAAATCCTTCGGACGTTTTCCCGACTCTTCAAAATACCTTTTCAGCGTATCGACTGCCGCAGGTGCCATAGCCGCTCCCATGTTGTTCGCATCGCAAATTCCCTTGTCCGTGACCCGCCCCGGCAGAACATCTGCTATTTTCGGCTTTTTTTCACCATATCCGATGATAAATGCGCCTGCTCCCGTCACAGTCCATTGCGCCGTCTGAGGACGCTGACCGCCGTATTCGAGCGGAAATCTGAACTGCCGTTCAGCCGAGCAGTTGTGCGATGAAGTCACCGCCGCCGCACGCCTGAATTTACCCGAATCGACAAGCATCGCCGCCAACATAAGCCCCTCTGCGATAGTTGAACACGCGCCGTACAGCCCGAAGAACGGCACATCGAAATTCGCCAGACCGTATCCGCTCGATGTGCATTGATTCATCAGGTCACCGGCAAACACCGCATCAATATCGCATATTTTTAATCCGCCCATGTCGAGCGCACGATTCAACACTATCCTCTGCATCTCGCTCTCTGACTGCTCCCAAGTCTTCATCCCGAACGTATCATTCTCATCCCAAAACGGAAAGTATCCTCCGAGCGCCCCTTCATGCTCCTTTTTTCCGACCGCATTGCCGACCGAAATTATCGACGGACGACTTTTAAGCTCGATTATCCCTCTCTGTGTCATCAGATCACCCTTTCACAAATATAGAATATCACTCCGTACAGAGCCGAAGCCAGAGTTCCGTATAATATTACCGGACCTGCTATCGTGAATATTTTCGCACCGACTCCCAAAACGAAGCCCTCAGCCTTTGTGTCGAGCGCAGGAGACACGACCGCATTCGCAAAGCCGGTTATCGGCACGAGCGTTCCCGCCCCTGCGAATTTCGCGAGCTTGTCAAACACATTTAGCCCGGTCAAAAGCGCTGCTGAGAATATCAACGTGACCGGAACGAGCGACTTCACATTTTCTTCACTCAGCCCAAGCATTCCGTAAATATCCGAAAGCCCCTGTCCGATGCAGCAGATGATACCACCGACAAGAAATGCCTTCGCGCAGTCTGATGCGAGAGCCGACTTTTTTGCGCGCTTGTCGGCATATTTTTTATATGTTTTATCATCCATATCCATAAAGCTTCCTCCGAAAGCAAAAAAATTTCCGCAGATAGTTTATCCGCGGAAGGTATATTCTATTCATAAAAGAAACTTTTCAAGCTCTGAAGTATTCTCGACAATGAGATCAGCCTTGTAAAATTCAAATTCCTCGCGATCTCCGTAGCCCCAAAGCACACCTATAACAGGCATATTGTTTAAATGCGCTCCTACAATATCGTGCATACGGTCGCCGATCATTATCGAGCGTGACGGATCTATGCCACTTTTCTTTATCGCCCACTCGATGACCTCTTCCTTTTTGGAGCGCGTTCCGTCAAGCTCACAGCCGTATACCGCGCTAAAATATTTCGCAAGACCGAATCTTTCGAGTATGCGCTCTGCCATGACACGCGGTTTAGCGGTCGCAACTAACAGATCAAGCCCATTCGAATAGAGCTTTTCGAGCAGCTCGACTATCCCGTCACAGATCTTAAGATCGAATATCGCACCCTGCTCATCGTAAAATTCGCGGTAGTATTTGACCGCCTCTAAGGTCTGCTCCCTCGAAAAGCCGTAGTATTCGGGGAACGAATCGTAGAGCGGAGGACCTATAAAATTCAAAAGCTCCGAGCATTCGGCTTTTATTCCGAATTTTGACAGCGCATACTGCACCGAGCGCGTTATTCCGCTGCACGGATCGGTAATAGTTCCGTCAAGGTCAAATAAAATATGTTCATACTTTCGCATTTTTGCGTTTCCTTTCGGTCATCTTCGTTTTGGCATTGTCTCACAAATAGAAATATTATTGAAACGTATCGTCCACAGGTATTCCGGGTATGAGTCCGCACGACTTTTCACAGCTTTCATTTTCGGATCGCACCGTCCGTGCTATACCGTCAAAATCGAAAACTGCCTTTCCATCGCTTATACGCAGCCTTGCAGAGAAGAAGGTTCCCTTCTTGGAAAGAAAGCCGTCTATGACATCGGTAATTCCGGTCTCTATGAGCTTTTTGGCAGTCTCGACAGAGATTACCTTTCCGAGTAACGGCGAACTGATATGAAATTTGCAGCCGCCGCGCCAATTTCTGCATTGATAGCCATATCGTCCGCGCTCAAAATCAGCACCGCAAATCGGGCATTTTCCGATAATATCCCCGGCAAATCCATCCTCATTCGGATTCTCAAATACCTCAGCGATCTCTCGACAAGCAAGCTCGGTCGCATCCTTTATCGTTGACTCACCGCGGTAAACACGCTTAAGAGCCTTGCCCAGTTCTGCAGTTTTGTACTTGTCCATTCCGATCTTCATCCGCGAAAGCGATTCGATGAGATATTCACCGCCCGGAAGTATCGTGTAGACATCCTTCTTGAGCGCGATGTATCCGCTCTTTTTGGCATTGTCGATTATCGAAGTACGTGTAGCCTCGGTTCCGAGCTCGATTCCCTCGAATATCGCACGGTATTCCTCTGTATCATCCTCGGATGGCTTCGAAAGCTCATCGCGGAAGGGATTTTTCAGATAGTTGTTCAAAGTCTCTATCGTGTAATGCTTTGGCGGAGTGGTCTCCTTTTCTATCGGCTTGAAGCTTATGTTTATCCTGTCTCCCTCGGATACCTTCGGAAGTACCTTGTCCTTTGCCGTATAGTCATCGTATTTCGTCCATCCAGGCTCGACTATGACCATGCCCTTAAGCGTGAAATCCTCACCGTGTTCGGGCGTCTGTCCGACTCTTATCAAAAGCTCGGTCTTATCGGCAATGCAGTCCTCGGCACAGAATACCGCTGCAAATCTCCGCATTATCGCACCGTATACCTTGACCTCATCGGGCGAGAGCTTGGTTTTGTCGGGCATTTTAGTCGTTGGAGTCAATGCCGAATGCGATTCGATCTTGCTGTCATCGAATATCGACTTATTGTCCTTGAATTTGACCGGATAGCCAAGTCCTCCGACCGCCGCAATTATCTTTTTTACCTTATCCTTTTCGGCAGTCGCAAGATATTCGGAATTCGTTCTGGGATAGGTGACATAGCCCTTCTCGTAAAGTCCCTGTAATATTTCAAGACTTTCGGGCATCGACATTTTGAATTTCTTTCCGAGAAAGCTCTGCAATTTGGTAAGCGACCAGAGCTTTCCGGGATTCAGCTTGTCCTTTTTGCGCTTGACGGATATTACGACTGCGCCGAGCGAATTGTACTCATCGCATTTCTTCTGTGCATCGGTGAGCTGATCGATTCCGAATTTCAATTTCGAATTAAGCTCGATCACCTCGCCCTTCGTCTGAGCTTTGGAGGAAAGTGCCAGATATTTTTCCGGCACAAAATTCCGTATCGACATATCGCGGTCATATACCGCCTTGACTATCGGCACTATCACGCGCCCGACCCTCAACAGAGTTCCGCTTTTCAGGGTCGCATACCGCGTCAGATTCACTCCGTAAAGCCAATCAATATATGTGCGCGCATAGCCCTCATCGGCAAGCTTATCGAACTCATTCTCGCCGCGAAGCTCGGCAACGGCGGCGCGTATCGTCTCTGGAGTTTGATCAGGAAGCCAAAGGCGGCAAAGCCGTTTGCTTATATTTGAAAGCTCATCGACCTCGAATGCCTTGAGAATACAGGTACGAACGATTATCTCTCCCTCTCTGTCCGAGTCTCCGGCATTCACTATCGTATCGACATCATCACGCCTGCACAGCGTTTTTATGATATTGAACTGCTTCTCAACACCGTTATCTCCGCGGCTCTGCCTGATAGTGTATTCGAATCTTTCGGGAAAGCATGGGATATTCTTCATGCTCCAGTGTTTGTCGGGATTCGGAGCATAATGCTCTATGTCACAGAGTCCGAAAAGATGCCCGAATGCCCAGGTAACGATGTAGTCTCCGACCGTTATGAAGCCGTTTTGATTTCTTTGCCTGTCGCCCAGAGCGGCGGCGATATTCCGCGCCAGTGAGGGCTTTTCGGCGATTATAAGTATCATATCAGTCCGGTTTCCTTTAATATGAATATTCCGGCAAAAAGCGTGAACAGGCTCATAAGCGT
>CAZRVL010000025.1:0-16406 GCA_964603455.1 uncultured Lachnospiraceae bacterium | reverse complement strand
GTATCTGCGAAGCAAGCTCGTAGTCAGAGCGCATCTCCTTTGCCATGATGTAGCTCGACACCGCTGCAGGACCACCGAAAAGAATGAATATGACACCGAGCCCGACACCCGAAAATCCGCAAAGTATCCCGGCAAGCACCGCAAGTGTAGGAACTATCACCGTCTTACATACCGATGAAGCTACCGCAAGTCCGACTCTGCCGTGAAGCGATTCGACCGTGAAATTCGCACCGAGACTTATCAGCGCGAGCGGCATTGACATATCTGCAAGATAATTCAGAGATCTGTCAACCAATATCGGAAGCTCGAAGCCGGTCATTTTCCAAAGGAGCGCAAGAATTATCGAAATGATGAGCGGATTCGTGACTATCGTCTTGACTATCCGCTTTGCCAATTCAGACGGTGACAGCTTCACCTCGGCAGGCGCGAATATGCTCAGCTCCACTACCGCAAAAACGTTGAACAGCACCACAACGAACGGCAAAACCATCGAAATTGTCCTAGAACCAATCTCACCGAACATACTTGTTGCAAGCGTTATTCCGAGTATCGCCGCATTCGAACGGTATACGCCCTGGATGAACGCACCGCGCTTCGCATTGTCCTTGATGAATATCGGAACTAAAATGCAAGGCAGGATAAACGATACCACAACTGCCAGTATGCAGAAGATTATCAGCTTGCCGTCTATCGTGTCGCCTGCATCAGCCGTTGCTATGTCTATAAATAGCAGTGCCGGCAGACTGAGCTTAAACACCAATTTATCGCAGACCGCAATAAATTGATGATTCACGAACCCTCTTTGCTTAAGCACCACGCCGATGAGAACGATTATGAATATCGGTGCGATTATGTTGAGACTATAAAGGAAGCTTTCAAGCATATTTTTTCCTCATTTCAGAAAATTCGGCAGAAATTCTTTATCGACAGCCGCCGTGACAAAGCCCTTTGCCGTGTCGAGCGTAAAGGTTTTAAGAGTGCCGAATTTAACGGTTCCGTGCGCCGCTGCAAGCGACGCTGTGTAATTTTCAAGCAGATATATCTGGAATCCGAGTCGGTCATTGTCATACTGAACGATTATCGGATTCATTATCGGGTCTTCTATCGTGACAGCTCCATCCTTTTTTACTATATCGAAGGTAATTATGCCGCCAACAAGATTTATCGAATCATACTGCGCATTCAGGAAATTTCCGAGCGAATATATGACGAGCGTCTTGTTCCCGTTCCTTCCGACCTGCCATTCGACCGGCTGCAATGTGTGCGAGTGCATTCCGAGTATAACATCCGCACCTGCATCGGTTATCAGCCCGGCGAGCCGTTTCTGCTCATTGGTAACGACTGTAGAGCCGTCAGTTCCCCAGTGCATGACGCAGACAGTCGCATCGGCTAAAGTCTTTGCCTTTTCGACCATCCGAACTATCTCATCGTCATCTATCAGCGGTATATGTATTTTGCTCGATGAGGGGAGCGTCATTCCGTTCAGTCCGTAGGTATACGTGACGAAGGCTATCTTTATCCCGTTCTTTTCGACAACACGGATATTCTCATAGTCCTCATCGTCATAGTAGCCGCCGAGCAGAGTCACAGGCTGAGAATTCCAAAAATCAATGCTACCCTTCAGCCCGGCTTCCTTTTTGTCGAGCATATGGTTCGTTGCGATATTTACAATATCGAATCCGACCTCAACAAGCGCGGTTCCGGCAGCCTGCGGGCCGTTGAAATTCGGATAGCCGGATATTCCCAGCTCATCTCCGCCGAGCGGAGTCTCCTGATTTACGAACGCAAGATCGGCAGATTCGATAAATTCTCTCACACCGTCATACATTCCGCAAAAATCATATCCGCCGTCAGTCGCACGATTTTTTGCATCCACATAGACCTGCTCGTGGATTATATTGTCACCTGCCGCAAGGAAGGATACACGCTGCTCGTCAGGCTTCGAAGCTGTAGTCTCAGGCGAATTTGTCGTATCCTTTGAGACAGTCTCCTCATCGGTATCGTCCTCATACCCCGGCGCAGATATACGTGTCACCTCAGGATCGAGCCATTCGGGAAGCTCCGTTCCATCGTTCACTATGCCGGGTGAGCCGCATCCGACCGCAAAAATAACAGTCGCACAGCTCAATAAAAACGAGATCATTCTCGAATGATTCATCGCGCCGAACCGGCCTTCCCATGCTCGCAGGGCGAATCGAAAAATCCCTTCAGATCGACATAAAAGCTGCCATCGCGCGCCGAGAATCCGAGCTTTTCGGCGAAATCGCGTGAAAGCTCCTTCACCGCCGTGTCATCGAAATAGCACTCATGTACCCCGTGTAGATCTATGAAATTCATCGTCTGACGACCCATTATAAACAGCGCATCTATGTCATCCGTTCCCTTTGCAGGGCAGAGATCGATTATATGCGCACCGCCCGCCATGAGCCTGAATTGGCATATTCCGACCAAGGCATTATCGACCCATGCGCCGTAGCAAAGCGCATCCGGCTCATATTCCACACCGCATTCGGCGCAGTATTTTTCCTGTTCGCTTTTTTCCTGTACAGGTTCAACAATAAGCATTGCAAATCCCCAAGTCTTCGGGAACGAATACCCGAAAGACGATACCTTTCCGCTCATTTCGAGCTTTAGACTTTATCCTTTCAAATTTTTAAGATATTCGACCTGCGATCTTGTCAAATAGCGGAAATCGCCCGATTTGAGATTTCCGAGACGAATATCTCCGATAGCGACTCTGGTGAGCCGTATGACCTCAAGTCCGCATTTCTCACACATCTTTCGTATCTGACGATTCCGCCCCTCGTAAAGCTCCATTCTGAGCACAGTCGATTCGTGACGCGGATCGTCCTTCATCGTGAGGACAGAGGTCTCGACCGGCTGAATATCATATCCGTCTATGTTCATCGGTGAAGATAGCTTTTTGATAGTGTCACGCTCGACTTTTCCCTCGACCTCTACATTATATATCTTCGGTATCTCGTGACGCGGATGTGTCAATTTGTTAGTTAGATCACCGTCATTCGTGAGCAGCAGCAGACCGTCCGAATCCATGTCGAGCCGTCCGACCGGATATACACGTTCTTCTACACTTGTAAGCAGGTCGAGAACAGTCTTTCTGCCGCGCTCATCGCTCGCGGTGGTAACATATCCACGCGGCTTGTTGAGCATTATGTAGACCATTTTCTTGAACTCTCTGCCAACTATCCTTCCGTTGTACTTGACCTCATCGGTCTCTGGATCGATATTCTGCCCGATCGAAGCCGGGACTCCGTTCACGAATATCGTTTTGCGCTCGATCTCTCTTTCAGCCGCACGTCGGCTCATAACTCCCGCATCGGCAATAAATTTTTGTATTCTCATATATTTTTGATCAAAGCCGAACGGGTGGGAAAATCCCCACCCTCCGACAAACCTTCTTAAAATTAATCTAAACCGAGCATATCAGCCAAACAGACCTAATATTCCGCTCTTGACGCTTATCCGCTCGGCTGCTTCATCGGCAAACAGCTCGACTTCGCCTATAACAGAGCCGCTCGAACTGAAAACTATTCGTCCGACTCTTTCACCCTCGGTGATCTCAGCCCAAAGATAATGCGGCAGCTCGACAGTCCATTCGACCTCTGCCCCCTTCGGCAGACATAATGTCAGTCCCTCGGTATTTTTCACCCTGACCTCGTTTTTTTCACAGCCGATACAGGGCAGTATAAACACCGACTCACCCGGCTTTATAAGCTCGCGTGCTTCGAGCAGCCCGAAGCCGTGGTCGAGCATAGCCGTGTGATCGTTCCAATCATCCGGCGCATTCAACGTCACTGCGACAAGCTCAACTCCGTCCCGCTCAGCTGCCGAAACAAGGCATCTTCCGCTCCGCTTCGTATACCCGGTCTTCACACCGACCGCGCCGTCATAGAGCTTTAGGAGCTTATTGTGATTCAACAGACATCTCGTCTCATCTCCGACTTTTATAGAATGCCGATATGTCGAAGCTATCTCGCGGAATTTTGCATTCTTCATGGCATATGCCGAAAGTCGCGCAAGATCTCGTGCGGTAGTGTAGTGAGCCTCATTGTCAAGCCCGTGCGGATTTGTAAAATTCGTGTCGGAAAGCCCAAGCTCCGCCGCTTTCATATTCATTCTGTCGGCAAAGGCCTCGACCGAGCCGGCGACCTCGACCGCGATAGCCGCAGCCGCATCATTCGCGCTCTCAAGCATCAATGCCCACAAAAGATCATCGAGCGTGATCACATCTCCGACCTTCAGATATACCGATGAGCCTTCAACTCCGACCGCTTCACTTGAGACCGAGACCTCTCGCGTGGTGTCACCGTCCTCGATTGCGACTATCGCAGTCATTATCTTCGTCGTACTCGCCATCGGACAGCGCATATCCGCATTTTTTTCGTATATGACACGTCCGCTCGAAGCTTCGATCAGTATCGCGGAATCCGCGCTGACCGACAATGCCGAGATCGGCTCTGCCGCTGCCGTAATGACCGTCGCAAAAACGATCAATAAACTTAACCAATTACGCATGACCATACCCTGCCTTTTATAAAATGCTGCCGGCAAGCTTATTTTGCCTAAAAAGCATCGGTCTATGCGCAATAATATTTCAAATCAGCCGACAGTATTTTCCGAGGCATTATCGACTGCCGCCGTCTCATCACCATCGTTCTTGTCCTTTTTGAATATCGCCGCGATCTTCGAGATGACATCGGGCGAACGCTCGATAAGATTCGATATTGATTCGATCTTGTCAGCTCCGGGAGCTGCCGCGCCGACATTCAAAAGCGTGACATTTCCATCGGGCGCGACCACCAAAAATCCGACAGGATTGACTGTTACGCCCGTTCCGCCGCCACCGCCGAAATTGTTTTTCAGCTGTGACGGAGCTTGTGTCGAATCGGCAACGCGCTTCATGTTTTTGCCGAGATAATCGAGACCGCCTGTCGCGAATCCGACCATGACCTTTGAAACAGGGATTATGGTCGTGCCTGACGGAGTGTTTATCGGAGTACCGATGATCGTATTCGCGTCAACGACCTGCTTGATCTCCTCAAGCGATGCCTGAATTATTTCGGTAAGCTTATTTTCTGCCATTTTTATTACCATAGCTTTCGTGTTGCGAAAGCATCCTTTCTGCCCCTTTGCGGAGCTTTGTCTGCACCTTGCATTTTATATATAATGCCGTATCGGCATATCACGACATCAGTCAATGGATCATTCATCCTCGTCATTTTTCAAAAATTCGATCAGAGCGCGTATCGCCATATCAAAAAGCTGCCATACTCTGAACGAGAATTTCAGATCTATCTCGATATGCGGCTTTTCGGACAAAAAATCCGGCTCAACGATAAATTCACTTTTGTTCGTTGTACGCAACGTACCCGATGACACGAGCAGCGCATAAAGATCCTGTGCCGCACCGATCGCCGCACCGTATATCAGCGCAGTTGTCGCCGCATCTTCTGACGCGATGATCAAAATAACCTTTTTAAGCTCTATTCTAAGATGCTTTCCGAAGCGTTTTATGAACACGGCAGCTACTCGCGTGAGCTTTTTGATAAGTGCCGGAATATCACGCTTTTCCTCGACTTTTTCGTCATTTGTCGGCTGAGCTTTCGGCTTTTCCGCTTTTTTTGAGTCTTTCGAAGCTTTTTTAGCCTTATCAGCCTGTTTTTGCCTTTTTTTTCGGAATTTGCCGATCTCGTAATCCGAAAGCTTCAGAGTCTTCTCCTTCAAAGGAAATATCCTCAGCCGTATGAACCCTATCCCGGCGATAAGCGAAAGCTCTCCGTCTGAGATCACCCGAACCGATAACGGCAGGCAGAGAATCGCCGCTATTATTATCGCCGCTATTAGAAATCCCATGCCCTTCCTCCGAGTATTTTACAAAAAATTATTTTTCGGTCTCAGCCGTGTCGAGCTGACCGAACAATTCGACCGGCGGCAGCTCGGACAGCGAATTTAAGCCGAACACTCTAAGAAAATCCTCTGTCGTGCGGTAGAGCGAAGGATGTCCGGGCGCGTCAAGCTTTCCGCAGGCTTCTATGAGCTTTTTGTCCGTGAGATTGTTTATCGGATAATTGGAATCCGTACCGCGTATCTGCTCGATATACGAGCGCGTTACCGGCTGATGATATGCAACTATCGCAAGTGTCTCCATCGAGCTTTTTGAGAGATTTCCGCCGCGCTTTATTCCGAGCACATCGCGTATGATGTCTATATATTCCTCTTTCGTGCAAAGCTGACACGAATCTTCGTATATCAAAAGCTCGATACCGCGCTCATCGTAGTCCTTTTGCATATCTTTTGCAAGTGCCTTGACATCGGCAGCATCGATCTTCAGCACAGCCGCCAGCTTTTCGAAGCTGACAGGATAGCCGGCAGCGAACAGCACAGCTTCGAGCGCGCATTTCAGTTCTTCATTCTTCAAGCGGCAGCACTTCCTTCCTGACGCGGTTCAATGTCACCGCATAGTCCTGCGGTCCTTCATCGAAGGTGTACTCTCCGACAGGACGCAGTGTGACTCGATTTTTTTTGATCAGCTCCAGCACAGCCAAAAAGGTCGCGATAAGCTCACTTTTGGTCTCGGCAGTCAGCAATATGGATGTATACAGCGTCTCGCCGTGCTTCACGAGATAGCGTATGACACCAAATATCTTTCCCGAAACAGGAACTATCGGTGTGCGCAGTATACGCTCGAACGGCTGCTCTGCAAGGGTTTTGTTTATCTTTTCGACCTGACCCTTGTCGAGCGAACGCATCACCGCCAGCATAGCGCGCCTGAGTGCCTCGGCAGACTGAGGTTCGAGCCTTCCGTTGTCGGGCTTCACCTCATCTGTGTCCTTCGCAAGTCTTCCCGAAAAGTCGGCAAATCGGCTATTCAAAAGCTCGGCGGCAGCCTTCATGCGGCTGTATTCGGCAAGAGCCTCGGCGAGCTTTGCGCGGGGATCCTCGGTCACTTCGGTACGCGGAAGGAGCATTTTGCTCTTTATCAGCATAAGCTCACTCGCCATGACGATAAATTCGCCCGCCACCTCCATGTCCATTCTGCGCATCTCATCAATATATTCCATATACTGCTCAAATATCAGCGCGATTGGAATATCGGTGATCTTCACCTTGTTTTTTTCGATAAGATTGAGCAGAAGTTCGAGCGGACCTTCAAAAACTTCCAATTTATAGGTCGGATTTTCCATCAGCGAATGACCCTCGTTATGAGCCATATCATGCCGTCGGATATAGCATCTGATGCCGCCGACATCGGCACATCTAGGAGTCCGACAAAAAGCAGCAGCATTATAGCCAACGACAAATAGCGTTCATACTTCATGACACCGAAATAGAGCTTATCCGGCAGTATCGAATATAACACTCTCGAACCGTCGAGCGGCGGCACGGGAATGAAATTGAATACCGCAAGCGACAGATTCATATAATGGAACATATATACGAACCTGATGAATGCAAGTATCAGATTGTACTGAAATTCGGTGCTTATCGTGATAGCTCCGCTGTTCAGAAACTTCACGAGCAGTACATATGGTATCAATATAACAAATGCCAAAAGCAGATTCGCTACAGGTCCTGCGAGAGCCGTGAGAGCCATATCGCGGCGCGGCTTTTTAAATTTCCGCGCATCTACCGGCACAGGTCTTGCCCATCCGAAGCCGAAAAGCAGCATACACAAAAATCCGATCGGATCGAGATGTGCCCTCGGACTGAGAGAAAGCCTTCCGCTGTCCTTGGCTGTGGTATCTCCGAGCTTCATCGCCGCAAAGCCGTGCGCAGCCTCGTGAAAGGTCAATGCGATCAGAACTATGACTATACTCGTGAGGATCGTTACTATGCTCTGACCGAGATTCGAAAAATCAAGCTCACGAAGCATCAGACGATCTCCGAAAGAATAGCTTTCACACAGTCATCGCGTCCCTCTCCGTTGAGAGCCGAGAATTGAATTATAGGTGTACCGGGTCTTATGAGCGGATCGTTTTCGAGAGTCTCGACAGCCTTTCTGCGGTCGGTCTTGTTGAGCTTGTCCGCCTTTGTAGTGATGATTATATACGGTATGTCGCTCTGATTCATAAAATCGAGCATCATCTCATCGTCTGCCGTCATACCGACCTTCAGGTCTATGAGCTGTGCGACCGACTTCATCTGTCCGGAGGTGAAATACGAATCGGTAAGCTTCGACCACTTCTCCTTGTCGGCAGGCGCACGCTTCGCAAAGCCGTAGCCGGGCAGGTCAACTATATAGAATTTTTTGTCGATCAGATAGAAATTTATCGTGATCGTCTTTCCGGGCGAGGAGGATACCCTCGCAAGGCTTTTTCGCCCCACAAGCTTATTGAGCAGCGAACTTTTTCCGACATTCGAGCGTCCCGACAGAGCTATCTGCGGCAGTCCGTCCTTCGGGAACTGTTCCTTGAGTCCGGCTGTCATAACAAGCTCGCAGTTGTTAAAATTTATCGGCATCGTTTTAACTCCTTTCGATAAAATTATCAGCGTGCGCCGACCGACGCTATCGACTGAATATCCATTTCGGCAAGCTCTGGCATAAGCTCGACCTCTGCCGTGGGTCTCACAAGCGCATTCGCCAAGACCTCATCTGCCGTCTTCACCGGAATAAATTCGAGCGAACGGCGAACTATCGGGTCTATATCTTCGAGATCCGGAATATTCTCCTCAGGGATTATCACGGCTCTCACACCGGCGGTATATGCCGCGAGAGTCTTTTCGCGCAGTCCGCCGATAGCCAGAACTCTGCCGCGCAGAGTGACTTCACCGGTCATCGCTATATCGCGTCTCACCGGATAGCCTGACAGCGCACTCGCGATAGCAGTCACCATAGTGACTCCGGCTGACGGACCGTCCTTCGGTATCGCGCCCTCCGGAACATGGATATGTAAGTCTTTGTTTTTGTAGAAATTCGGGTCGATATTGTACTCGGCAGCGCGTGAACGGACAAAGGACAGCGCGATCTTCGCAGATTCCTTCATGACATCTCCGAGCGAGCCGGTAAGTTCAAGCTTTCCGCTTCCGTCAAAGGTCAATACCTCAAGCCTTAGCATATCTCCGCCGACCGAGGTATACGCAAGTCCGTTGACTACTCCGACCTGATCCTCATCGAATATCGAATCGGGACGAAGCTTTCGTGCGCCGAGATATTCCTTTATGTCCGAAGCATTTATCGAGACCGACTTCATTTCGGGATTCTCGACCAGCTTCTTTGCAGCCTTTCGGCAGAGAGACGCGATATTTCTTTCGAGATTTCTGACTCCGGCTTCGCGTGTATAATAGTCTATCAATTCCATGATCGCCTCGTCAGAAAGTCTGAACTGACGCTTGTTAAGTCCGCAGCTCTTCGCCTGCTTGCCTATCATATGATTTTTCGCGATAGACAACTTTTCATGGCGTGTGTAGGTCTTCATCTCAATGATCTCCATGCGGTCGATCAGCGGACGATCCACAGTTTCGAGAGTGTTTGCGGTCGCTATGAATATGCATTCCGAAAGGTCTATCGGCAGCTCCATATAATGGTCGCGGAATGCCTTGTTCTGTTCGGGATCGAGCACTTCGAGCAGAGCCGATGCCGGGTCTCCGTTTATACCGTGCGACAATTTGTCTATCTCATCGAGCAATATTACCGGATTTCTCGTGCCTGCCTGTATGAGAGCATTCGTTATGCGTCCCGGCATAGCACCGACATAGGTCTTTCTGTGACCGCGTATCTCGGATTCATCGCGCACACCGCCAAGCGAGACACGAACATATTTTCTTCCGGTCGCACGAGCTATAGATGAGCCTATAGAGGTCTTTCCGACACCGGGAGGACCGACAAGGCAGATTATCTGAGTCTTAAGATTCGGTGTGAGCTGTCTGACCGCGAGATATTCGAGAATGCGCTCCTTGACCTTTTCAAGCCCATCGTGATCCTCATCGAGTATCTTCTTTGCACGAACTATGTCGTTTCTGTCCTTCGAGAGCTTCGTCCACGGAAATTCGAGACAAGTCTCGATCCAGTTTCTCGACACAGAGGATTCCGCCGAGCCGAACGGATTCTTTTCCATTCGAGCCAGCTCCTTTTCGAGCTTCTCGGTTATCGACTCGGGCAGCTTCGCCTCGACTATACGCTGTCTGTACTCATCCGCCTCGGAATTCTGATCATCACCAAGCTCCTTTTTGAGTACGTTCAGCTGTTCGCGCATTATGTAGTTGCGCTGATTCTGATTGAGCTTCTGCTGTACCTTCGAGTGGATGTCCATCTCGGTGGCAAGGAGCTGCTGCTCGTCATACATCATCGAGATGACCGTCTGTATGCGCTTTATCGGGTCAGCCGCTTCGAGTACCTTCTGCTTATCGCTCGGACGTACAAGAACATGGCACGCGATGAAATCCGACAAAAGCCCGATGTTCGTTATGGTCTTCAAGGTAGATGCGACCTCATCCGACAGCTTCGGCATATACTGACTGAGCTTTTCGAATGCTTCGACCGCCTCACGCATATAAGCTTCACCGCGCAGTCCGCCGTTGTCGATGCTGTGTGTCAGTCTGACCAAAAGCTCCGCGTTTATCAGATCGCCGTTATTCGAATAATTCAAAACAGAAGCGCGGTTCACACCTTCAATGATTATCCTGCGCGTCTTTTCGGTGACACGTATAGTCTGCTTTATTCTGGCTATACATCCGTATTCGAGCAGATTTTCCGCCGACGGACGCTCGCCGTTGTCCTTCTGCATGACAAAAAATGCCACGCCTTCTTTTCTCGCCGCATCTATCGCAGCCATAGCCGCCGCACCGGTGACTTCCATGCTTATCGACGTGTGGGGGAAGACGACGATACCTCTGAGGGGAACGACCGGCAGGGTCGTTTTATCTATTTTTTCTATATATTCAGGCATAGGGTACTCCAAAATATTTTTAATTTTAATTTATCGCTCATAAAGCTCGTTTACAAGTTTTTCGATGGACTCATCCGACTTTCCGAATTCATGCACACCGTTGAAATGCTTAAATTCGAACCAACCGCTCGGCATACCGCTCGAAAGCTCCAAAAGCCGTTCATACTCTTTCTCGGCATTCTCGAAAATGAAAAGCGGATCGTTCTCGCCGACCTCAACAGAAATATGCCGCGGATATACAAGACACGCGACCTCGGCATCATAAAACTTCTCTGCCGAATCGTTCCAGCACCAGTCTGTCCAGCCGAGCTTCGAACGGTCATTGAAATAGCAGGTCGATACCGCCGCTTTTACACGTGTATCGCAGGCGGCGGTGAAAAGCGTATAGAAGCCGCCGTATGAAAGTCCTACCATTCCGAAATTTTTCACATAGTCCTGTGCTTCAAAATAGTCCATTATGCGCTCGATACCGAATATCTCAAGCGCGGTAATCGAGCCTCCGAGTCGCTTTAAGCGCGCATCTATCTGCTGACGGTCGTAATCGACACCGTATTCATCCTGTTTCCAGAGCAACAGCTGCGGAGCAAATGCGTTCACATCATATTTAATGACTCTTGCAAGCATATCATTGTAATTCGTTGTCGAGCCGTAAAGTCCCGAAATATGTTCGGGAGTTCCCTGTCCACCGTGCTGAACTATGACCATCGGACGTTTTTTGTCATCTTTTTTCTTAAAAAGAAGTCCGGTCATTTTTATGCCGCAGAGGATGTCAAAGCTCATTCTCGTTATGATATGTCCATCGTCCTCACCTATGAGCTCGGAAGTCACAGACGGCAGACAGCTCTTCTCGTATCCGACCAGCGGAAATCCGAGCATTCGCTTGAATTCGCCGCGGTATCTCTCCGGATCGGAAAATATATCCTTTATATATTTCTCTCGCTTCGCCGCTTATTCGCTCTCGCGCTGTGCGATGAACGCTTCGAGTCCGGAGACATACTCCTCCTTGAAGCTCTTTGACGAGGCTTTTTCTTCATTTATCATTATATCCTTTTATCCTTTCGGGATATTATTGCAGTTATCCACCTTAATATTATAGCACATATGCGGAGATTTTTCCACTATATGTGCTCATTTTTTAAGAAGAATTAATAATTTGGTTACATTTTTCAGGTCTATATACAGGAAAAAACGGCAGTGCGCGCTGATATCATGAGATTGATATTCCGCAAAGCCGTTGATCCTAAAGCATATTAAGCTGCCCTCTAACGAGAATTGTCTTTCGGGTTAGATCGGTACTTATTATTATACAGCATTTTTGTCGATTTGTAAATTGTCAAAAGAGAGAAATTTCATGGTATATTCTGCAAGTTTTTGTCGAATATTACAATGTAGTTTTCTTCCATCTGCCCATTTTGTAAAATATCAGCGATATAGCCGCTCCAATGCTCCAGCCAAACGGCCATGCGCACCAGATGCCGACCGATCCGAATATTTTCGACAATATCAGCGCAAGTATGACTCTCAAAAAGAAATCGGCGAAGGTAGAGATCATGAACTGAGTCATCGCCCCCGCACCGCGAAGAACGCCATCGGTCATTATCTTCATCATAATGACGAAATAGAAGGGCGAAACTATCCTTAAAAAGAGCCTTCCGGTCTCAAGTGCCGCTTCACTGCCGCCTTCCATGAAAAGCGAAACGAAGAATCCTCCAAAGCCAACATAGCACACGATCAGCGGAATACAGGTCATGATACCGAGGAATATCGCCGCCTTGAAGCCGCTCTTTATACGGTCGTATTTGTTCGCACCGATATTCTGCGCGACATAAGTCGAAAGTCCGTTAGAATCAGCCGACAGACATGAGGTCGCGATCGCATTCAGCTTCAAAGCCGCAGTCGAGCCTGCCATAACGCTCTCACCGAAGCCGTTTATTATGCTCTGGACTGCGATATTTCCGACAGATATAGAACCCTGCTGAAGTATGCTCGGTATCGCAACTCTGAATATCTTCTTGAATATAACGAGCGAAAACAGTCCGTTGCTGCCGTCATCGTTGAGCGTTCTGAGCCGCCTTGCCAGCGAGATCACCGCCAAAACGCAGCTGACCGCCTGGCACAGCACAGTCGCCCACGCAAGTCCGTCAACCTTCATTTTGAATGCCGTGACAAATAAAATATCAACAAATATGTTTGCGGTCGATGAGGCGGCGAGGAATATGAATGGCGTTCTCGAATCGCCGAGAGCCGAATATATGCCTGTCGCTATATTGTAAAAGAAAACGAACGGCATTCCGAGGGTGTATATCAGTATGTAGGTAGTCGAATCGCCGAGTATCGATTCGGGCGTGCGGATAAGCTTGAGAGCCGACGGGCTGAAAAAAAGTCCGAGTATGGTAAGCAGCGCACAGAGTATGCCAAACGATATATACGAGGTCGATACCGCCGTTCTGAGCGATTTTCGGTCACCCGAACCGAACAGCTGAGAGATCACGACCGAGCAGCCCATATTGCAGCCTATCGCAAATGCCGAATATATCAGCGTTATTTCCGAAGCATTTCCGACAGCCGCCAAAGCATTTTCGCCCAGGAAATTTCCGGCAACAAGACTGTCGGCAATATTGTAGAGCTGTGTGAAAAACACACTGCCAAGCAGCGGAAGCGTATAAGACAGAAGCCCTTTTACGGGATCTCCGGTAGTCAGATCCTTATTCATAAGCAAATATCCTTCAAAATCAATAATTTTTAGCCCTTAAAAGTGCGGCGGCTATTACCGTTTTTGCGCCTTTCCCGGCAAGGAGCGAGCAACTGAACTTCATCGATGCGCCCGTTGTGATCAGGTCATCGAGCATTATCACCGTTCTTCCCGAAAGTTCGGGATCTCCGATCCTCATACTGCTCTCGACATTTTCATATCGTTTTTTCGAGGAAAGCGTCTTCTGCTCTGCCGAGCCTTCATCGCGGAATATCAGCTGACGGCATTCAAATCCGCATCTTTCGGAAAGAAGCCGTGAAACGCGCTCCATGTGATCGTAGCCGTATTTAGCAACGGCTTCTGGTCTGCGCGTTATCCAGGTCACGATCATCTCTTCGCGTTTTATGACCGAATTGAATATTTCGGGCGCGGCATCTCTGAGCATTCCGATATATTCGCTGACCGCGAAATCGAGCACCGCCGAGGTGCATTTCTGTTTCAGCTTGAAAACGAACATATCCGTCACCGATTCGTGCTCGTTCGGGTCGTAATATGCCGTATAGACCGCACGTCCGAAATGCTCATCGTGCAGCTCGGTGAAATCGACCGCAGGTATTCCGCCGGCGGCATCGTATCGCGCAAGTCTCTTTGCCATCTCCCATTTTGTTATACAGTGGCGACAGAACGCTCCTTCCCTGCCGTATTCGATCGGTTCTCCGCAGAGCGAGCAGAGTTCCGGCATGAAAAGCCCGATCAGCTTCTTGATACCCGACAAGCTACTCATGGCGCATAAGCCCCGTGAATCTCATCACCTGGCGGTTGTTATCGACCATCCGTGCGACCACGGCGGGGTCTCCGACAAGTATCACCATCTTCTGCGCACGTGTGACGGCGGTATAGAGCAGATTTCGCGACAAAAGCTGCGGCGGACAGGAGGAATACATCGGTATTATAACGAATGGATATTCGCTTCCCTGGCTCTTGTGAACGGTTATCGCATAGGCGTGTTCAAGCTCGTCCAGCTTCGTGAAATCATACGTCACAACGCGCTCATCGAAATTTATGACCATCTCCTCAGCCGAATTGTTTATCGTCTCGATAAGCCCGATGTCGCCGTTGAATACTCCGACACCCTCTTTGCCAGAACGCTCCCAGGTCAGATCGTAATCATTCTTTATCTGCATAACGCGGTCACCCTCGCGGTACACGACATCTCGGAAATTCTTCTCCTGCTTTCGAATATCGGGCGGATTAAGAGCTTCCTTTAATAGACGATTCAGAGCCTGCGTACCTGCCGCACCGCGCCTTGACGGCGATATTACCTGTATTCCATCAGCCGCCTCGCCGTAGGTCTTCGGCAGACGGTTCAGGCAGAGATCGACTATAGTATTCGCTATCTCATCGTCAGTCTTTCGCGGCAGAAAAAAGAAATCGCCCGATTTTGAGTTGAGCACCGGATATTCGCCGTCATTTATCCTGTGCGCATTCGTTATTATAAGGCTCTCCTCAGCCTGACGGAATATCTCAGTCAGCTTGACGGTGCAGAATCGCTCCGAAGCGATCAGATCGTTCAGGACATTTCCCGCGCCGACCGACGGCAGCTGATCCGAGTCACCGATAAGCATTATCCGCGCCCCCGGCTTTATCGCCTTCAGCAGCGAATTCATTAGGTACATATCTATCATCGAGGCTTCGTCAACGATAATAACATCCTCATCGAGCAGATCATTCTCGTTCTTTTTGAAGTTGTCGCGCTCTGTACTGCCGTCATATTCCATTTCGAGCAGCCGATGTATCGTCCTTGCCTCACATTGCGTAGCCTCGGACATCCGCTTTGCGGCTCGTCCGGTAGGTGCAGCCAACGCAACATCAAGCTCAAGCGATTCGAAAATACGTATCACGGCGCGTATTACCGTGGTCTTTCCAGTGCCGGGGCCGCCGGTCAGTATCATAACGCCGCTGTTGAGTGCCGAAGCTATGGCCTTTCTTTGAAGTGCGGCATAGCGTTTCGACTCCTCGACCTCGATCTTAAGTATCGACCGCTCAACATCCCCGGCATCAATATGCGCACAGAGTCTATCGAGCAGCAGCAGCTTCGCCGCTATCTCACGCTCTGTCCGATAGGAAAGGCTGTCGAACAGGGCATCGAGATTTTCGATCTTGTCCCTGACGAGCTTTTTTTCTTCTATCATGCGCTCGACCGCCGAAACGATCTTTTCGCGCCCGACACCGAGCGTAACAGTCGATGCTCCGATAAGCTTCTCATAAGGCAAAAAGGAATGTCCGCCCGAACGCGAATTTTCATTTAAGACATAGCGTATTCCGCTCATTATGCGGAACTCCGAATCCGCCTCTATTCCGAGCGACCTCGCAAGCTTGTCCGCACGTTCGAAGCCTATCCCCGAAAATTCCTCGCAGAGCCGATACGGGTTCGAGCTTATCATATCTACCGATGAGCCGCCCCATTTCTTGTATACCATAGTTGACATCGCCGCCGTCAAAAATTCGCGGCAATACAGCATGAGCGATCTGATCCCATGCTGCGCTCTGAAGGCTTCGGAGATCTCCGAAGCCTTTTTCGGCGTTATTCCGGGTATTTTCGCCAGCCATTCGGGATGATTCTCGATGACATCGAAGGTATCCTCACCGTACTGCGTGACGAGCTTTTCGGCGGTCTTCGGGCCGATCCCCTTGACCATTCCGCTCTTTAAATAGCGAAGTATCTCGTTTTCGAAGCTCGGAAGCTTGAATTCGAACAGCTCTACTCTGAACTGTATGCCGTAATTCTTACTGAAGATCCAGTCCCC
>CAZRVL010000024.1:0-26944 GCA_964603455.1 uncultured Lachnospiraceae bacterium | reverse complement strand
AGCGGTTCACACGATCGGCATACGGAAGCATTCCGTAGTCGGCGCGTCCTCCGCCGGAGGCACAGTTTTCGAGCAGCAGATCTGGGAACTTTTCATTGAGATGTTTCCAGATCCGCTCAATGTTCTTCATGTATTTCACGGCGATACCGCGCTCAAGCTTGTCTATACATATCTCCGAGCCTTCACGGTTCATATCCCACTTGAGATAGTCAAGCTTCGCCTCAACTATAAGCTTGTCGAGCCAGTCTATCGCCCAATCGGTTATGTCATCGCGTGACATATCGAGTATCAGCTGATTTCTCTGAAGTGACCTCTCGCGGTTAGGCTCGGAAAGCACCCAGTCTGGATGCGCACGATAAAGGTCGGAATCTGGATTGACCATCTCAGGCTCGACCCAAAGACCGAACAGCATTCCCGCTTCGTGCGCTTTGTCTGCGATATAGCCCAATCCATGTGGGAATCTTTCGCTGTCTATCACCCAGTCACCGAGACCTTTTCTGTCGTTTGAACGCCCCTTCATCCATCCATCGTCTATTACATAAAGCTCTGCGCCTATGTACTTAGCTTTTGGAATAAAATCTATGAGCTTCTGCTCGTCAATATCGAACAGATACGGATACCATGTGTTGTAAATTACCGGGCGAACGGAATGCGCCTTGTCGGTCTTCTTTCCGCGTGGAAGAATGTGGTCGAACTGCCAGTCATATAGTATCTCACTCATATGCTCAAATCCGCGGTTCGAAAATCCGATATATGCCTGAGGTGTTTCAAACACCTCGGACTTTCCAAGCTTTATCTCAGAAGTGAGATCATTTACACCGAGTGTAACGCTCGTGCGCTTTTGGTTATGAGTGTGCTGAGTCTCGACTACGATCTTAAAATCTCCACTGTAACCGAGTGCGCCGAAAAATACTTCACCGACAGTTTCAGTAGAATTTCCGTCATCGAGTGCAAAGAATGGAATCATATGAAATGCGGCATCTGTAAGATATGAGGTCTCAAGCACAGTCATCGACTGAGTGAGAGGCGTTTCCTGTCGCTGATATTCCGCTTCGGAATCTCCGGCAAAATGTGTCAGACGGTAATTTTTAGCTTTTGGCAGCTGTAATGTCGCACTCATAGCCGAACGCAGGATTATGTCTCCGTCACACTTATTCTCTATAACAACCGAACGTGCAATGATCGGAAGTTCTGCGAAGGTCTTGTATATCAGTTTTACAGATACAGGATATACTTCATCTTCCAAAACGACCTCAAGTCGATCCGAGAATATCTCGTGCGACTTATAAACAAGGCGTACCGATTCAACACCATCAGGAAATCTGATCCTGATAGCAGGATAAGCATAGTCAAACGGCGCACCAAAGCGATATTCCCCCGGATTATATCCATGCGGAACGGCAGTCCGCATAGAACCATCCGAAAGAAGCAGCGAATAATCGCCGTCCGAGACCATTGGTTCACCCCAATGGAGATTAATCAGCTCACCGCGTTCATTTACCGCGAAAGCGTACTCTATCTCAGAGGTCACTATGCGAAACAGCTTAGATTTTTCGTTAAAGATTATATTCATTTTACGACCAACCTTTCAATCATTAACATTTAGGAAACATCCTTTATAACAAATATATTGTAGCAGATAAAAATCAAATTGTCAATGCAAATTTTAAGGAATTTTTCCTCAAATAATTGCCGTTTGGTCTCGACATACGTCTTCATTTATTATTATACTACACTTTTTAGAAAAAGTAAATACCCTATGGGAAAATTGGTTTAAAAATCTACATTAATATGAACGCATAATAGCATTATATAGAATATGCACCTCGTTATTTTGAAGCAAAGAAAAAGGAATGGTATTAAACACCACTCCCTTAACTATTCTTGCGGGCTTATTTCGACTTACGCTTACGAGCCGCTTCGGACTTTTTCTTGCGCTTAACACTTGGCTTTTCATAGTGCTCTCTCTTACGGAGCTCTGCGAGAACTCCGGATCTTGCGCACTGTCTCTTGAATCTGCGAAGAGCGCTGTCGAGCGATTCGTTATCCTTTACTCTGACCTCTGCCATTACAATCCCTCCCTCCGCAAGTGGAAAGAAGACGAAAACTCATCAGAGATTTTCTATCTCCATAATATTATACTATATTTTTTTGAATATGTCAAGAGGAAACCGGAAATTTCAGCAAAATATTTTTTATAAACCAAAACAGCCTGCCGAATTGTAAGCAGGCTGTTTTGTTCAAGCGATATTTTTGCTTAAGTATTCGAGCTCATCATTGTCGTTGAACACGCCAATCTGGAACATTTCGGTATACGACTCGGAAAGTCCAATCTTCTCCAAGAGAATGTCAAGGAATCCATCAGCGTCCTCATGGTTAGCGATCAGCACCTCAATGTTGTTCCGCTCCTCATCGATACCCATCTCACGGATAACATATCCATCGACAAACGGAACAAGTTCGAGAATCCTGCTTTCAGCGTCCTTGAGTTCAGCCATGCTGTACTTGACTTCCCTGACGGTAATGTTGCGTGTCCCATCGGATGTTGTCAGATTTGCAGTGCTGTTGTTCAATGACATAACAGCAACCCCCGAATTTCTTTTCACATTCACGACCGCGTTTCCGTTGTCGTCAACGTAGACGCCCCCATATTCGCCAGCATTTGCGGCATTCGTTCCGACACACTTTCCGTACTCCTCAAGGATTTCATCTTGAGATGCGTAAAAGAAGTCTAACCTTGTGGTCTTACTTATAGAGTCGGACGAAAGAGTGCTCGAGGTTTCACTGCTCGAATTCGCGGAGATTGCTACGGCTAACGCAATAACGAGCGCGAGAGATGAAGCCACCATTCTTCTGCCTATGTTTCTCATAGAATAGACCTCCAATTTTTTGTGTTTTGCACTTGCCAGTTTATGCATATTTATCATAGCATATATTACCACATTTGTCAATACTTTTAGTTGTAACTTATATATGAACGTGAAAAGCCCCCGTATCTGAACAGCGGGCATAATATTTACTTCACCACGATGTTGACAATCTTGTTCGGCACGGAGATCTCCTTGACGATGGTCTTGCCATCAATGAACGGAGTGATCCGCTCGTCAGCCTTGACCAGCGCGATAGCGTCCTCTTTAGAGGTATTCATCGGAATCTCCTTCGTGAACTTCAGCTTTCCACAGACCTGAACAGCGATCTCGACTGTCGAATCGACTGTCTTAGCTTCATCATATTCCGGCCACTTTGCAAGTGCGCAGAGCTCGCTGTTTCCGAGCAGATTCCATATTTCTTCTGAGATATGCGGTGCAAACGGGCAGAGCAAACGAACAAATATTCCGAGTTCATCTTTAGTGAGCGTTCCGCAGTCGTATATATCGTTTATGAGAGTCATCATAGCAGCAATAGCGGTATTAAACTTCATATCCTCAATATCCTGCGAGACCTTCTTTATAGTCTTGTGGAAAGCGGATTCGAGTTTCGGAGTTACACCTTCGCCATTGGTCATATCATAAAGTCCGGCAACTCTCTCAAGGAAACGCTTGCAGCCTCTTACACTGCTTTCGCTCCACGGTGCTGCGGAGGCATAATCACCCATAAAGAGCGTATATACACGAAGCACATCCGCTCCGTATTCGTCAACGACATCGTTCGGGTCAACTACATTTCCCTTTGACTTCGACATCTTATCTCCGTCCGGACCGAGTATGAGGCCCTGAGCTGTACGCTTTGCATACGGCTCATCACAGGGAACTTCGCCTATATCATAGAGGAATCTGTGCCAGAAGCGCGAGTATATGAGGTGTCTTGTGACATGCTCCATACCGCCGTTATACCAGTCTACCGGCATCCAATAGTTAAGTGCTTCCTTTGAAGCAAATTCCTTATCGTTGTGCGGATCGCAGTATCTAAGGAAGTACCACGAAGAACCTGCCCACTGCGGCATTGTATCTGTCTCGCGCTTTGCCGGACGGCCACATTTCGGACAAGTGCAGTTTACGAAGGAATCGATCTTCGCAAGCGGAGATTCGCCGCCTTCACCGGGTTCAAAATTTTCGACATTCGGAAGTTTAAGCGGAAGCTCCTCATAAGGAACTCCTACCATTCCGCAATGCTCACAGTGAACTATCGGTATCGGCTCGCCCCAATAACGCTGACGGTTGAATGCCCAGTCCTTCATCTTGTACTGAACGCCCTTTTCTCCAATACCCTTCTCAGAAAGGAATTCGAGCATCTTCGAGATAGCTTCCTTCTTGGTAGCGATTCCGTTGAGAAATTCGGAATTGACCATCTCACCGTCTCCGGTGTATGCCTCTTTGGAAATATCTCCGCCCTTGATGACTTCGATAATGTCTATTCCAAACTTCTTTGCAAAATCATAGTCACGCTCATCATGCGCCGGAACAGCCATTATTGCACCTGTTCCGTAGCCCATCATTACATAATCCGAAATGTAGATCGGTATTTCCTTACCGTTTGCAGGGTTTACCGCCTTTATACCTTCAATGCGGACACCTGTTTTGTCCTTGACGAGCTGAGTACGCTCAAATTCGGTCTTCTTTGCGCATTCGTTCTTATATGCTTCAAGTGCATCGATATTTGAGATCGAGCTGCTGTATTTTTCGATAACAGGATGCTCGGGAGCTATTACCATGAAAGTGACACCGAACATTGTATCGGGACGAGTGGTGTATATGCGAAGTTTATCGCCTATATCCTTGCCCTCCGAATCAACGAGCTTGAAGTTAGCAAATGCACCCTCCGAACGTCCTATCCAGTTCTCCTGCTGAAGCTTTACATTCGGCAGATAATCAACCTTATCGAGTCCCGAAAGCAGCTTGTCTGCATATTTGGTTATGCGGAGATACCATACGTCCTTCGACTTCTGGATAATATCGCTGTGACAGATGTCACACTTTCCGCCCTGAGAATCCTCATTCGAAAGAACGACCTTGCAGGATGGGCAGTAGTTTACCAAAGTCTTTGCACGGAAAACGAGTCCGTTGTCAAACATCTTGCGGAATATCCACTGCGTCCACTTATAATAGCTTTCCTCGGTAGTATCGACAACTCTCGACCAATCGAACGAGAATCCGACACGCTTAAGCTGAGATGTGAATTTCGCGATATTCATATCGGTGACTTTTCTCGGATGTATACCGGTCTTTATCGCATAGTTTTCGGTAGGAAGACCGTATGCGTCAAAGCCTATCGGGAAAAGCACATTATATCCCTGCATTCTACGTTTTCTCGAAACGACTTCAAGTCCGGAATATGCCTTTATATGTCCAACGTGCATTCCTGCACCGGATGGATAAGGGAACTCAACGAGACCATAGAATTTCGGCTTCGAATGGTCTTCACTTGCTTTGAATACTCCGCTTTCTTCCCATTTGTCCTGCCACTTTTTTTCAGCGGATCTAAAATCGTATTTCATAAATATGACCATGACTTTCGCTTTGCGAAAGTTTCCTTTCTGCTCATTTTGAGCTTGGTTTGCCTTATAAAAAGCTGCAAAAGATCTATTTTAATATATGCCTGCATCCATATTACCGGCAGTAATTTTTAAGATCACTGCGGCAAAAGCAGATCGCTTATATCCACGCTTTCAGCTTCGCTCCACAGCTTTTCGAGCTTGAAGAATTCACGATTTTCGCGATTCATTATGTGAACTAATACAGATCCGAAATCTATAACTATCCATTGACCCTCACTGTAGCCGTCCATTCTGAGAGGCATTACGCCGCGCTCTGACATCTTATATTCAGCCTCGCCGGCAAGTGCCTTGATATTTGTATTCGAGGTTCCGGCACAGATTATGAAATAATCTGCGATTATCGTCTGATCCGCAACGCGAAGCAACTTAATATCACGAGCTTTTTTCTGGTCAAGCACCTTGACAAGCTCTTTTGCAAGCTCTATCGGCTCAGCATTTTCAAGAGATACTATCTCATTATTCAGATTGTCCATTTGTCTGATCCTTTCATTTATTATACAAAGCAATGTCAATATCACCGTCATCAAGCTCATCACCAGTCTTGATGTCAGGCTTTACCTCGACTGCAATATCATCGGGAGCTGCAAGATATACACGGCAGAATGTAGCAGAGCTTTCATCGGTAAATGCCTGTGTTTTATCGAACATAGCATCGGTTATCGGGTCACTGTATACGTTGAAATAAGTGTTCATCATATCTAATGCCGCCGCACGATTCATGCAATAGTACCATGCACCGCTCTCGGTTTGCAGTGCAGCTCCGTGAAGTGTCATCATTGATATATTTTCCATATCAACTCCGAGCAGCTCCTTGGCATATATTATTATATCAGCCAGCGGAACATCTGTAGTGACATATTTAAGCACCTGCTCTGCGAGCTTCGGGACAGTCGATACCGTGACGCTTGATTTCAACTGTTTGAACAAGGCTGTCAAGAACAGCTTCTGTGCATCCATTCGTCCGATGTCTGCCTGAACATATCCGCTTCTGAAGCGAACGAACATTTCGGCTTTTTTGCCGTCAAGCAGTTGATTTCCCGCCTTTAGGTGGATGTAAAGATCCTGCTCAGGGTCTTCATAATCCATATCATAAGGAACATCCATCGGAACACCGCCGATAGCATCGATTATTCCCCTGAAGCCTTCGAGATTCACATGCGCATATCCGTCTATCTGTATGCAAAGACTCTTTTCGAGCAGTTCGCAAAGTCCCTGCATACCTGCCTTCAAAAGCTCGTCCTGCGACAGCGATTTGTCGTTCGCATATGCCACCGCACGCATAGTCTTCATCGCCGTATTTATCCTTCCGCGAACATTATCTATTTCTATATATGTGTCACGCGGAAGCTGAACTACCGAAAGGCTTCCCTGCTTCATATTGAAATTGACGATCATTATAACATCGGTATTCCAGGATTCGGCATCACGCCCGACGACAAGAAAATTAACACTTTCGGTATCGCGTTTGAAGCTTCCTGTCTGTTCGGATGGCTCGGTAGTAATCTCATCTGTCGTATTTGTATCCGGAGCTGTGCTGTCTACTGTAATCGGCGGATCGGTCTGTATATCAAACGGTGTATCCGTATCAAGCGATGGCTTATAAAATTTCAAAAAGGATGCCGCTCCGCATATTATCGCAAGTATCAGGATTATCACAACGGCAAGAACTATTTTGACTATCGGTATCTTACGCCGCTTTTCCGGGCGGCGTTTCTGCAATGTATTATTGTTTTTCAAATTCTCTTTCCTCTATCAAAAAATTTCGAGCTTCAACGGTGTCTCTGTGAATCGGGACACCGTCCTCAATGAGTCCCTTGATAGTCATGCCAAATGATATGATAAGAGTGTCGCGAAGCAGACCGAGACGTGCATTTTCATCCTGCGCCGAATCGATCCGATCGTAAAAATATTTTCTCAGAACGACACAATCCTCGAATGTGCGCGTGTCCTCAATATAATCTGCAAGATAAAGCAGCTTTTCGCCGATAGACATATCTGCCTGACCGGTAGTATGATAAAGTATAGAATTGTAGACAGTCTCGGTGAAAAATTCCGGGAATTTGCGTCTTATAAGCTCACAAGCCGTCTGAGCATGGAAGGTCTTCGGCATCAGCCTATCTCCCGATGAATACATTATACCATAGCTATCGCATAGCTTAAGCTGTTCTTCAAGCGAAAGCGGCTTTGTAATATCGTGCAGCAAAGCGGCAGCGCGCAGCTCATATTCCTCATCAGGATCATATATCCGCGCAAGTCTTGTTATCTCCCGCTCTACTCCATAGGTATGCAAAAGCCGCTTTCCGCTTATATGCTCCTTTATTCTTTCGCGAAGATCTGAAAGTGAATTTTCCTGTATCTCTGTTATCATCAAATCCCACCTTTATATAGTTTATTTGCATATATATATTCTTCCGCTTTCTTGGGAACGAGTCCGTCAAGCGATCTGTTTTCTCTGATCATCTCACGAAGCTTTGTGGAAGAGATCTCAAACGCGGGAGAATTTATAAAATGTATTCTCGCCTTGAATCGGTCTGCATATTCTTTTGACTTTTGCAAAATAAGCTCATCCAGCGTACTGTCATTTTCACGACGTTTCAAGACAATATCGGCAAGTCTGAATATCTCATCGGGACGAAACCACTCATCGAGCGTTAAAAACATATCCGTACCAACAAGCATATATAGCTCGTTACCGCTCTTAAAATGTTCAAGAGTATTTACCGAATAGCTCTTTCCGCCGCGCAGTATCTCAAAATTCGAAACCTCTACCTTTTCCTGACCGGCGAAAGCCAATTCTGTCATTCTAAGCCGTTCTGCTGCTGAGGCACCATCGACCTCAGCCTTATGCGGCGGCAATGCGGTCGGAATGACCATCAGCCTGTCAAGTTCAAATTCCTTAAGAAAACTCTCTGCCGCAAGAATATGCCCCATATGAATAGGCGAGAATGTTCCCCCGTATATACCGAGCTTCATTTTGAAAATGAACGCTTCATCGGAAACGCATTCTTCTGTTCAAGCTTTGCCGTAGCCTTATAACCTGGCTTCACCCCTGTTTTTTTGCGTTTTGCGGGAGTCTTCGGCTTATCCGAGGTCTTCGGAGCTTTAGCCGGTTTATCGAGAATGCTCGAATCAAAAGTTCCGCGCTCGACCGCAGAAAGGTCTATACGCTTGCAGGATGCCGATTCCTTGTACAGAACAAATTTTGTTCCTATTACCTGAACCACATCAGCCGATATATTTTCAGATATTTCGGCAGCTGCTTCCTTTGCATTGTATTCTGAATTTTCAAGCACTCGCAGCTTTATAAGCTCTCTTGTCTCAAGAGCCTCATTTATCTGCTTCAGCATATTGTCGTTTATTCCACCCTTTCCGACCTGAAAGATCGGTTCAAATCGAGCGGCTATGGCACGAAGCCCGGCACGTTGTTTACTTGTCAGCATTGATTTTCCTTTCAAAAATTAGATCGATCCTTTGGAAATTTCACTTTTAAGCTCGGATATGAATTTCCGCATAGCTTTTCCTCTGTGGCTGACCGAATTTTTTTCATCCGAGGTCAGTTCAGCAAAGGTCTTATCAAATTCGGGATAATAAAACAGCGGATCATACCCGAAGCCGTCTGCTCCGCGTCCTTCGCGAAGTATAAGCCCTTCGCATACACCATCAGTCTGAAGCTCTCGTCCATCCGGGAATATACACGTAACTACGGTTTTAAAACGTGCGGTACGTTCAGTCTCCGGAACATTTTCAATAGCTTTCAAAAGCTTCTTATTGTTCAGCTCATCGTTTGCATTTTCACCTGCATATCTTGCGGAATAAACACCCGGTGCTCCGTTAAGAGCATCGACCTCAAGTCCGGAATCGTCCGCCACTCCGATATATCCGAGCTTTGCGGGAACACTCGCTTTTATCCTCGAATTTTCCGCAAATGTATTTCCGTCCTCAATTATTTCGTCATGAAAACCAATATCATCGAGCGAGAGTACAGTTATATCAGACGAGATTTCAGAAAGAAAAGTTTCAAGTTCCTTGACTTTTTTTCGATTTCGTGAAGCAAGTACAATTTTCATAATCATTTTTCCCCGACTCATTGTTCGACTTCAAAAAGTGCGTCTACAAAATCCTTGGCTATAAACTCCTGCATATCATCGTATTTTTCGCCAACTCCGATAAACTTGACCGGTATATCAAGCTCCTTCTTTATCGAGAAAACTATTCCGCCCTTTGCGGTTCCATCTAATTTTGTCAATATAAGTCCGGTTATATTCGCAGCATTTTTAAATTCCTTTGCCTGCGAAACAGCATTTTGTCCTGTGGTTGCATCGAGAACGAGCAGCGTTTCTCTCGCCGCTCCGGGTATCTCGCGGTCTATGACACGATTTATCTTTGCAAGCTCATCCATAAGATTCTTCTTATTGTGAAGTCGTCCCGCCGTATCAACGATAAGCACATCCGCTCCGCGTTTTTTCGCCGCATTCACGGCATCAAATACCACCGCCGCAGGATCTGCGCCTTCGTTATGCTTTATAAGCTCGACTCCCACACGGTCAGCCCATATTTGGAGCTGATCTATTGCCGCAGCTCTAAATGTGTCGGCAGCCGCAAGCATTACGTTCTTTCCCTGAGATTTGAGCCTGTGCGCTATCTTGGCTATGGATGTCGTCTTTCCGACACCGTTTACGCCAATAACGAGTATGACTGCCGGAGATGTTGAAAGATCAAGCTCTCCGCCCTCTCCGATCATATTCACAAGTATCTCGCACAGAGCTTTTCGGCACTCTTCCGGCTCTGTTATCCTATCTTCCTTTATGCGCTCTCTGAGCTGCTCGATTATCTCCTCTGTCGAATTGACACCGACATCAGCCATTATCAAAAGCTCTTCAAGTTCTTCAAGCAATTCCTCATCGACCTTTACAAAATTCTTGAAAAGATTGTTCACCTGCTTGAAAATAGCGTCCTTTGTCTTCGTCAGCCCCGCTTTAAGTTTTTCAAAAAATCCCATAATATGCCCTTCAATATTATTTTTCTATTCCGTTCTTTTCATCAAGCTCATACCGCGCATCATTTATATCGAGAGTCAATACCTTCGAAATTCCGCGCTCCTGCATAGTCACACCGTAAAGTCTGTCGGCAGCCTCCATAGTTCCGCGTCGGTGAGTTATGATTATGAACTGTGTTTTTTTCGAATACCGCTTAAGATAATCCGCAAATCTGAATACATTCGATTCATCCAATGCCGCCTCTATCTCATCAAAAATACAGAACGGTGTCGGATTTACTCTTAGTATCGCAAATACGAGCGCGATAGCTACAAATGCCTGTTCACCGCCCGAAAGCAGCATAAGACTTTTGATTATCTTTCCCGGAGGTGCGACCCTTATTTCTATTCCGGATTCAAGCACATTCTCAGGATCGGTAAGCGACAATTCACAGCTTCCTCCGCCGAAAAGCTCGGAAAACACCTCTTTGAAATTTCGGTCTATCTCTTTAAACGCAGATACAAATGTTTCGCGCATTTCGACCTCCAGCTTAAAGATTATCTCCAAAAGATTTTCCTTTGACTGCTTCAAGTCATCTATCTGTGCCGTCATAAAATCATATCGCTTTTTGACATTCGTATATTCATCAATAGAAGCCAGATTAACACTTCCGAGTAGCTTAAGCTTAGCTCTGTACTCATTTTGCTCGGATATTATCTCCTGACGATTGTCATCGGTCACAGCAGGGTATCCGCATTCGCGTGCGGATGTATAAGTAAGCTCATAGTCCTCCCAAAGCCGTGACGTAAGCTTGTCCGCACCGTTCGAAAGATCTTTTTTCTTTGATTCGGCGATGGTCAGATTTCTGAACGCCATCTCTTTTGTCGAGGTCTTTTCGCGTATCTTGGCTCTGATCTGATTTATCCTTGTCTCATATTCGAGATTTTGAATCGACAGCGCAGAACGCTCGGCTTCGGCTTTCTCGACCGTCTTTTTAAGCTCGGATGATTCGAGCCGCATATTCTCAAGCTCGACTTTAGAGTCTGAATTTGCCTTTTCAAGCTCACATCGCACCGTCTCATTTTTTTCGGAATCAAGACGATTTTCTTCAATCGAATTTTTGATCTCATCCAGCTTTACGCTAGATGCCTCCATATCCTTTATCGCCTCAGCACGGCTTATCATATATTCTCCGCGCTTCGATTCGAGCTCATCTGTTAAAATATCAAGTTCGCCAAGCTCGGACATCTCTTTTTCACGGCTTTCGGCTATCAGATCATTTAAGGCATTTATCTCATCGGTCTCCTTTTGGAGCTTTGCTATACCTTCGGCACGTTCGTCAAAGCCTGCTTTTAATTTTTCGAGATCCTTCGTAAGTGAGCTTATCATATTTTTCTCACCGGCAAGCTGACTCTTCATTACCTCAAGCTGTGTGTTCTCAGCATTTGAGAGCGATGTAAGCATAGCCGCTTTGGCAGAAAGCTCCGAAAGCTCATGATTTTTATCGGCGACTCTTTTATCACAGTCATTTTGAAAGCGTTTGTTGTCTTCAAGAGCCTTAGCAAGCTCAGCAACATCGTTTTTCAGTTTCTCGGTCTCGCTCTTTCTTGTGAGCATTCCCGAATCACGCTTGGCTGAGCCTCCGGTAAATGAACCTCCGGCATTTATGACCTGACCATCAAGCGTAACTATTCTGGTTCTGTAGCCTGTTGCCTTTGCCATTTTAGAAGCATTGTCTATGTTGTCGAATATAAGTGTCGATGCCAAAAGGTTTCGTATGATACCCGAAAATCTCTCGTCATATTTTATCGTGATATCGGCAGTACCGATATATCCCGCATACTTTCGGCATTCCGAATCAGGTATCGGACTGTAGCGCGGCTTCATAGAGGTTATAGGATAAAATGTAGCACGTCCCGCATTTCTTTTTTTGAGATGCGAAATCGCCGCCTTTGCAGTAAATTCGTCATCAACTATTATATTCTGTATATTTGCGCCGAGAGCTGTTTCGACAGCCAATACATATTTAGCTCCGACATCTATAAGTCTTGAAACCGGCCCCCATATCCTACCGCCATCGGCATCTGAAGTCATCGGTCGTGTACCTTCTATTTTCCCGGCTTCATATTCGCTCATGATAAACCTTACACTCTGCGAATATCCCTCAAACAGTTCTTCCATACGGCGAATAGCATCTATTCTGTGCTTTTTTGCCGTATAATCGAGATACGCTGAATTTGCCTTGTCGATAAGCTCCTGTTTTTCTTTCTTTATCGCTTCGATCTCAGAAGACAAGCTGTCCGATTTGTCTTTTATCTCAGCGGAACGTACAGCATATCCCGAGATCGCCTTTTCAGCCTTTTCGGCACGGTCTGAAAGCAGCGCCGAGCTTTCCGTATATCGTTTAATTTCGCTTTCAAGAGAAGTGGTTTTTTCGCTGTCGCTCTTTTCGGTGGTGTCGAGCACAGAGAGCCTGATCTTCAGATCGACTAATTTTTCTTCTCCGCGCTTCTGCTCCGCAAGCTCATCCTCCATTTTTTTTGCGAGTGCCGCTCGTTTTTCGCGATTAGACCCGAGGTCGGATTCCAATTTCGAAATATATTTTTCAAGCTCCTCAACACGCGATCTGAAGGCGTTCAGAGTTTTATCAGCTTCGGTCAGCTTCCAATTTAATTCTTCTCCTCTTGCGGAATATTTTCCACGCAGCTCCAAACGCTCGGCGATCTGTTCCTTTCGGTGAGAAATATCATTCTCGGTTATACCTATTTTATTTTCAAGCTCATGGATCGACTTATTCGAAGTATCAAGCTTATTCTGTATCTTCTCATACTTGTATTTCGATTCCTGCGAAGCTTCATACAGTCTTTCATTTTGATTTTCAAGAGTCGAAAGTGCCTCACTTATAATATCAAATTCGTTTTTTACGATAGTCAAATGATCGTCAGCCGCTTTCAGGTCGGCGGTTATCTTGTCCATATCATAAAGCCACAGCGAAATGTCATCACGCTTTTTGACCTCATAATATTCAAGATATTTCCGCGCACGCTCAGCTTCACGTTCGAGCGGAACTACACGTCCCTCAAGCTCGCTCATTATATCTTCAAGCCGCGTGAGATTGTCGTCTACATTTTGAAGCTTTCCTTCGGCTTCTTCTTTTTTGTACCTATATTTTGCAATTCCGGCAGCTTCCTCGAATATCGTGCGGCGATCCTCGCTTTTTTGCGATATTATCTCGGCAATACGTCCCTGACCGATTATTGAATAGCCATCGCGTCCGACACCGGTATTCATAAACAATTCGTGGATGTCGCGAAGTCTTACCGGCTTTCGATTTATAAAATATTCACTTTCGCCCTTGCGGTAATAGCGTCTTGTGACAGTCACCTCATCGAATGCAATATCTATCTGGCGATCGATATTGTCAAACGTCACAGAGACCTCAGCAAAATTCATCTGCTTTCGGTCATCCGTTCCGCCGAATATTACATCCTCCATCTTCGCACCGCGGATATTCTTTGACGATATTTCTCCCAATACCCAACGCATCGCATCGGATATGTTGGATTTTCCGCTTCCGTTCGGACCTACTATGACAGTCGCATCGACAGCACTTCCGTCACTGCCGGTAAAATTCAGCACAGTACGATCGGGAAAGGACTTGAACCCGAACAACTCTAATGATTTTAAATACATATCTTATCCTATCCCTTCGTTAATATACAACGTTCGAGCTATAATATCTCGACCGTCACGGAATATATCGGCAGCTTCTCGTCTTCTTCGACCTTTATCCTCGAAATTCCATATTTCTCGATCATTCTGAGTATATTCTTCCGCTTTTGTCCGACAGCCTTGGACACCTCGCCGCATGGTACTTTTAATACTATATTCCGTCCCGAAAGCTCTGTTTTCAGCGTAGATATATGATCATCTATAACTCTCATATAGTGTTCGCCGTATACAAGCTCGCCGAGCGCACTGTGATTTGCCCCACCGACAACCTTTTGAGGATCTGACAGATTGTCCGATGCACAAAGTCCGATCCTTATGACCGGCTTACCTGCCTTCAAAAAAACATTAAGTGCAGCTTCGGAGCGCACGACAGCATCGGAAAGTTCGAGCGGTTTATACATTCCCTGACGCATCATTTCACAAAGCTCGGTATCTTCAAATACAACCGTCGGATATATTCTTGCTCCATCACAAAGCGATGAAATGATCTCGGCAGTTTTTATCTCTTTTTCAATGTTCGAGCAAGGAAGCCCGATCATCATTTGACCTATCAGCTTGAAATTCCGCTTTTTTATCAGCTCACACGCATATATCGCATCCCGAACCGTATGTCCGCGTTTGGAAGCGGTTAAGACCTCATCGTCCATACTCTGAAGTCCAAGTTCTATATCTGTAACAAGATATTTTTCCAAAATGTCAAGTATCTCGTCATTTATATAATCCGGGCGAGTTGACAATCTGACCGACTGAGCCTTGCCGCTGTCGATATATTCTTTTGCCAGGGAAAGCAGATATATCATATCATTTCTATCGATACCCGTAAAGCTGCCGCCGAAAAACGCTATCTCGACCTCACAGCTCGAATAATCTATCGTAGCTACAGCAGCTTCTATCTCGTCTCTAACACTTGATATATCAAAATCTCCGTGTCCGGAAATGCTTCTCTGATTGCAAAAAACACAATTGTTCGGGCAGCCGAGGTGTGGAATGAATACCGGTATATTGATATGTCTCACTTGTCACCGAAAAGCACAAGAGCTTCCTTTGCCGCCATCTGTTCGGCTTCACGCTTTGAATGTCCTTTTCCGTGACCTATCACATTGCTGTTGAGTCTGGCTTCGACTTCAAAGCATTTATCGTGATCCGGACCTGTCTCACCGACAAGTATATATTCGAGTATCTCTCCGCGCTCCTGCTGAACTATCTGCTGAAGCAGAGTCTTATGATCCTTGTTTTTTCCGTTTTCGATAAACTGTGTTATTTCAGGCCTTACACGCGGAATAAGGAATTTTTCGACCTCAGCTCTCGACCCAGAATCAAGATACATTGAGGCAAGAAGTGCCTCAAACGCATCCGCAAGTATAGATACCCTCTCTCGACCGTGCGAAAGCTCCTCACCATGCCCCAAACGCATATACTGCCCGAGTTCAATATCCGCCGCAAGTCTGCCGAGCGTCTTTTCGCATACGGCACTTGCGCGTATTTTTGTGAGGTCTCCCTCGGGAAGATCGGGAAAATGCTTGAACAAATAATCGCTGACGATTATTGACAGCACCGAATCCCCCAAAAATTCCAGCCGCTCATTAAATTCAAAATGCTGACCCTTAGCCTTCATTTCGTTCGAAAACGATGAATGTGTCAACGCTGTTTCAAGAATATCTATGTTTTTATATTTGTATCCGATGACTTCTTCAAGCAGGTAAAGCGGACGCGGTGAAGACTCGACTGTATTCTTTTCCAAAATATTTCACGCCTCCACAAAATCAATTTGCCGAAATATTTTCGGCAAGGCTCTTTGAAATGCGCTCATCAATTATGCCCGGAACACCCTTGGCGATATATTCCCTTGCCTGACGAATGGCATTCTTTATCGCCTTCGCATCAGAACTGCCATGCGCCTTAAATACCGGCTTTGATATTCCGAGGAAGGGAGCTCCGCCGTATTCTCCAGAATCGAAGGATTTTTTTAGTCCGCCGACTTCCTTCTTGATCATCAAAGCGGCAACTTTATTTAAAGCATTCTTCATGAAAATGCCCTTGAGCTTTTTCATCATGAACTTTGCAAGTCCTTCTATCGTTTTAAGAACTATATTTCCGGTAAATCCATCGGTGACAAGAACATCGCATTCGCCAAAAGGTATAGACTTAGCCTCGACATTTCCGACAAAATTTATTCCCGCACAGTTTTTAAGCAGCTTATGAGCCTCTACCATAGTCGGAGTGCCCTTGTGTTCCTCGGTTCCGTTGTTCAAAAGTCCGACCTTGGGGCGTTCTATACCGAAAAGCTGCTCCATATAAACAGAACCCAATATTCCGAATTGCAGCAAATATTCGGGAGTGACCGTGACATTTGAGCCGGAATCTATCATTAGAACAGGCTTTTCCATCGGAAGTATCGTTGCTATAGCCGCACGCTTTACTCCCTTTATACAGCGCACCAAAAGAGTCGCACCGGTCATGAGCGCACCGGTATTTCCGGCAGAAATAAATGCTTCTCCGCCACCGGCTGCAAGCGTTTTGAGACCGACTGCCATCGATGAATTTTTCTTTGACATAACGACCGACTGAGCCGAGTCCTCCATCGTAACGACCTCGGGAGCATCTATAAACGAAATGCGATCAAGCGATATTTTTTCATTCTTGCATATTTCCCTCAGCTCACTCTCGCGTCCGGTCAAAACAAGTTCAATATCATCGTATTCGGCAACAGCCTGAGCCGCGCCCTTAAGTATTTCAAGCGGAGCGTTGTCTCCACCCATTGCGTCAATTATCAGCTTCATAGTAATTCTCCTGTTATTTAAAGCGTATCCGGGATCACCGAGATCGTTTTTTCTCTGACATAATCAAGCGCACGCTTAGCTATCGCCTCATTGCGTGCGCGTTTTCCGCCCTTGACCTTTACATCAAGCGAACGCACCAAGCCGAAATTCGCATTCATCGGCTGAAAATCACTCACCCCTTCATCGCTTATATACGAAGCGAGTGAACCTATTACAGATGTGTTGTCAAAGCGCATGGGTTCTTCGCCCAAAACGAATCCGGCTGCATTTATTCCGGCGATAAGTCCGCTCGATGCACTCTCAACATAGCCTTCTACGCCTGTCATCTGACCCGCAAAGAAAAGTCCCGGGCGAGTTCTCATCATGTAAGTATCATCAAGCAGCTTTGGGGAATTCATAAATGTATTCCGGTGCATAACACCGTAGCGAAGGAATTCTGCATTCTCAAGTCCCGGAATAAGCCCGAATACACGCTTTTGCTCTGGGAACTTCAAATGTGTCTGGAATCCGACGATATTGTACATCGATTTTTCATCATTTTCCTGCCGCAGCTGAACTATGGCATATGCTTCCTTTCCGGTTGACGGCACGGTTATACCGACCGGCTTCATCGGACCAAACAGCAGTGTATCACGCCCACGTCTTGCCATGACCTCTACCGGCATACATCCTTCAAATACCGTGAGCTGCTCGGATTTATCGAAATCCTTAAGCTCGGCTTCCTCGGCGGTTATGAGAGCTTCGTAAAAGCGATCGTATTCCTCTTTCGTAAACGGACAGTTTATATATGAGGCTTCTCCTTTATCGTATCGCGAAGCATAGAACGCCTTAGACATATCTATCGAATCAAAGCTAACTATCGGGGCTGCCGCATCAAAGAAATGCAGATAATCCTCGCCTATAAGCTCTGCTATATTTTCGGACAATGCCTCGGATGTGAGCGGTCCTGTAGCTACCACAGTTACACCGTCCGGGATCTTCGTTACCTCGCCTTCGATCACTTCGATAAGCGGATGATTTTTTATTTTATCTGTTATATATTCGGAAAATTTTACTCTATCGACCGCAAGTGCGCTTCCGGCAGGAACTTCGCAGGCATATGCCGCCTCTATAACCAAGGAATCGAGCAGTTTCATTTCTTCCTTGAGAACTCCTATCGCATTCGAAAGCATATTCGAGCGCAGTGAGTTCGAGCAAACAAGCTCGGCAAATTTGTCAGAGTGATGAGCCGGCGAATATTTTTCAGGCTTCATTTCAAATAATCTGACGCGGACTCCTCGCTTGACTGCCTGCCAAGCAGCCTCACACCCGGCAAGCCCTGCGCCGATCACATTTATACAAGGCTCATTCATTCTTATGACCAATCCTTTCTTTTCCTTATCGGAATCATGCTGCGTTTTAATAAAAATCAAATTTTCATAGTATACAGTCTGCGACCGAACTCGATGATCTTATGAATATCACTCGGAGATAACGTTTTCAGTCTGTACATTCTCACTGTCGGAAACAGTAGGCTCAACATCTCGCTTATATCCGCAGCTCTCGTTCTTACAGATCAGCTGATCCTTGCCCTTTTTCTTATAAAGCATCTCGCCGCAGTCGGGACATTTTTCATTTGTCGGAACATCCCACGATGAAAATTCACAGTCAGGATAGCGCGAGCAGCTGTAAAATACGCTCTTGCTCCTGCCCTTCTTCACAACGACCGGAGCACTGCATTTAGGACAGTTGACACCTATCTCCTTTGCGATCTGCTTTGTGTTCTTACAGTCCGGATAACGTGAGCAGGCATAGAAATTTCCATAACGTCCCGTGCGCATTACCATGGGACTTCCGCATTTTTCGCAGACCATATCGGTCTCGATGACCTTTTCCTCAACAGTTTCACCGACAGGGGTGAGCGGCTTCGTATTCTTGCAGGTCGGATAGTTAGGACAAGCTGCGAATTTGCCATATCGTCCGTTCTTGACCACCATACGGGCACCGCATTTTTCACAGATCATATCCGTCTCTTCGACAGGGGGGGCATATGCACCCTTTTCAACTGTCTGCTCCGCATGGTCGAGTGCCGCCGCAAAATCATCATAAAATCCGTGCAGTACACCGCTTACTGTGCTTGTACCGTTCGCAATATCGTCAAGCTCATTTTCCATGTCGGCAGTAAATTCATAATCTACGACCTTCGGGAAATTTTCTACCATAAGCTTTGTGGTTATTTCTCCGAGCTCGGTCGGCTTTAGCGACTTTCCTTCACGCACAACATATCCTCTTGTGATTATGGTGGTTATTATCGTTGCAAAGGTAGAAGGTCTGCCTATTCCGCGTTCTTCAAGGAATTTGACAAGCGAAGCCTCATTATAGCGCGGAGGCGGCTCGGTAAAATGACGGCTCGGTGAAGTTGATTCGTGCTTAAGGCTGTCGCCCTGCTCGATCTTCGGAAGCTTAAGACTCTTTTCGGGAGTATCACTGTCGGCTACATTCGGCGCAGCATAATCCTCGGACTCCTCGTAAAGAGTCATATATCCCTGGAATTTCACGGTATATCCGCTTGATCTGAATATATATCCGCCGGCTTCAATATCTGCCGTTACGGTATCAAGCTCGGCTGATGCCATCTGACTTGCCATAAAGCGATCCCATATCAGCTTATAAAGTCTGTACTGATCCTGTGTCAGCGATTTCTTTATCTTTTCAGGCTCGAATGCAAGGCTTGACGGACGGATAGCTTCGTGTGCATCCTGTGCGCCGGCTTTGGTCTTATAAACTCTGCGCTCCTTTGGATAAAATTCCTCACCGTATTTTTCGACTATGAACTCCTTAGCCGCCTCAGCTGCTTCATCGGCTATTCTGAGCGAATCGGTACGCATATAAGTGATAAGACCCTGCACTCCACCCGAAGCACTTCCGAGATTTATACCCTCATACAGCTCCTGTGCAACACGCATTATCTTCTGCGACTGGAAACCGAGCTTTCTCGAAGCCTCCTGCTGCATCGTGGAGGTCGTGAAAGGCGGAGCGGGATTCTTCATTCTTATAGCCTTTTTTACCGATCTGACACTGAACTGTCTGCCGTCAACAGCATTGACGACCTTCATCGTCTCGTCTTCGGAATGAAGCTCCAGCTTTCCCGACTCATCTCCCCAGAACTTAGCCTTCACCTTTCCGTGATTCTGCCCTTCGAGCATTACATCTATAGTCCAATATTCCTCGGGCTTGAAGGCACGTATTTCTTCCTCACGTTCAACGATTATTCTGGTCGCAACCGATTGAACTCTTCCGGCAGAAAGTCCGCTCTTTATAGTTTTCCACAAAAACGGGCTCAATTTATATCCGACTATTCGGTCGAGTATACGTCTTGCCTGCTGGGAATTTACAAGTCCCATATCTATGTCACGCGGAGCTTTTATTCCTGCCTTGACTGCTTTTTTGGTTATTTCATTGAAGGTTACACGGCGTATCTTATCCTCCGGAATATCGAGTGCGGTAGATAAATGCCATGCGATAGCTTCTCCTTCACGGTCAGGGTCAGTCGCGAGAAATACTTTATCAGCATTTTTGGCTTCTTTCTTGAGCTCCTTTATGAGCGGTCCTTTTCCTCTGATATTTATATACTTCGCCTTGAAATCATCCTCAATATCGATACCAAGGGTGCTTTTGGGAAGGTCGCGTATATGTCCGGTAGACGCAACGACCTTATATCCCGAGCCAAGATAGCCCTTAACAGTACCTGCTTTGGTGGGCGACTCCATTATTACGAGGTTTGCCATTCGTAAATATAAACCATAGCCTTTGCAAAAAAGCAAAAGCATCCTTTCTCCCCATCGGGGCTTGATTGTCGCGGTCAAAAATCGATACCGCAAAATCCGTTATCAAATTATTTTTTTGAAAAGTCCGCCTGCAATAGACTCTACGGCAGAACAAAGCTCAAGCAGTGTGAGCGTTGACATTATATCGGCTGTCGAAAGCCCTGTAGATACAAGATTATCCGCCGATACGGCATATCCGTCAGGCATGGCATCGAACACTATCCGCTCTTGTTCGGTCAAGCCTTCATATATTTTCTGTCTTTTCTCAACATCCGACTCAGAAGCCTGTACGATTTTCTCATCTGATGATTCGACCTTCAGATTATTTTCATCGTTTTTATCCGAGCTGTCACTCGATGGAGCTTCAGCTTTACCGGGAAATTGTACCGATTCGAGATCTGGCAACTTCGGAACGGTGTTTTTGCCATGCTCATATCTGCGATACCTCTCGCTGACAAGCATATCCTTATCAATATCAAGCTTATATGTCCCAGCAAAATCCGAAAGAATATCCCCTGCACACAGACACAGCTTCGCACCGCTTTGTATCAGATGATTCGTTCCCGCACAATTGACGTTGAATATTCCGCCCGGTATCGCATAGACCTTTCTTCCCTGATCGGCAGAAAGAGATGCGGTTATGAGAGCTCCTGATTTATAAGGTGCTTCCGCGACCAATACAGCATCCGAAAGTCCGCTTATTATGCGATTTCGAGTAGGAAAATTCGAGCCGTTCGGATGTGTACCGGGAATATATTCGCTGAGCAGCAGCCCTCGATTGGCTATTTCATAAATAAGATCGGCATTTTCGGCAGGATACGGTACATCGACTCCCGAGCCGAGAACAGCGATCGTACTCGCTCCGAAGAAAAGTGCGGTTCGATTGGCTGCCGAATCTATTCCATACGCAGCACCGCTCACTATTACAGTATTATACGGGCAGAGCTGACGCACGATCTCAAATGTGGAATGCTTTCCGTAATCGGTCATCTTCCGTGTTCCGACAACGGCAACGGAAAGCCGCTCATTTAGATTTTCGATATTTCCGCGTGCATAAAGCACTATAGGAAAATCCGGTATGCGTTTTAGCTTTTCGGGATAATCCTCGCTGTCACAAGGAATTATCCGAATGTTTTTATTCATGCAGGTCTCGATAACACGTCTTGCGAGATCGAGATCCTTATCATTCAGCCGAGTAAGCAGCTTACCCGGAATGCCATCTATCTTTTCAGCGGCATCAAATTCACGTCCAAAGATTTCAAGTGCGCCACCCGGAAAACTGTCAAGCAGCTTCACCCCCCACGAGCTCCCGGCACCGCAGCGAAGAGAATACCAAACCCAATAAAGATAATCAAACATAGCTATCAATATTGCCTTGCCAGAGCAAAGGCTTACCCTCCTGTAGTCAAAATAAAATTGCGCTTATTAATAGTATAACTCATTCGGGCGAAAATTTCAAGTGTTTTATCGCCGAAAATGTAAAATTTTCTTTTAATTAATGAAGACTGATCTCATATATCACATATTTCGGTCACTTTTCAACAGCAAGACCGTCCGCTGAATATCCGGACGGTCAAAAATACCGTTACTTTTTTCTCAGCTGCATGACAAGACGTTCATCCGGGGTAACATACGCCGTATAGTTCGTAGAATAGGTCACAAAACCCGGCTTCGAACCGCCCGGCTTGCGAACATTCTTTATAAGCGTATAATCGACCGGAACATTCTGACCGTCAGAAGCCTTTGAATAATATGCGGCAACTGTCGCCGCTTCGGTATAATCTCGATCTGTGGGTTCTTCTCCATCGGTAAAAAGTATTACGTGTGAACCCGGCTGATTCTTAATGTGGAACCAATAGTCGAATTTCGAAGCGGTCTTGGTCGTGAGCTGATCATTTTGATGATTGTTCTTTCCGACAAGCAGCTTTTTGCCACCGGTAGTCTCAAATTCCATGAATTTCGGAGTCTGAAGCTTTTTCGTAGAATAGTTTTTCATTCTCGAAGCATATCCAGAGCGATACAATTCATCGCGTATTTCTAGTATATCGCTCTCGCTCTCGGCTCTCGAAAGTGAATCGAAAACCGTATAAATATATTCAAGCTCACTCTCGGAGAGCTTGATCTGCTTTGCAAGCTCTATCTGCGCAGTCTTTGATTTATTATATTTTTTATAATACTTCTGCGCATTTGCCTGCGGAGTCAAACGCTTGTCGAGCACGATCGTTATCGGAGCACAATCTTCGCTGTAATAATTTTCAAGCTCGACCTTCTCCATTCCACGTGATAATTTCCAAATATTAGCCGTGATCAGATCTCCCCAAAGCTTATATTTGTCTTTATCCTCACAGGCGGCAAGATCCTGCTTTTGCAGAGCAGTCTTCTTAGTGAGTCTCTGCTCGGCATTTGTCAGCAGTCTGAATATATCGGCTGTGCGCTGTTTTATCCTCTCCGCCTTGTCGCGCCGTCCGAAATACTCATCGAGCAAGCATCCGAAGCTCTCGACCTTTTGAACATTAAAATCAGAACCGTATTCGAGCGGCTCAAAGAAAATATACTCAATAGGCTTGCCGGAAAGCTCGGACACCAGCCACGGTTCAAAGTGTCCTTCATTAATACCGTCACGAACGCACCTGAAGCTTTCCCAGAGCTTTTTGGAATCGCACTCGGAAATAAGTGCATCTCCGCATCCAAAGGCTCTGTAAGCGATCTCACGCGCCGTGAAAGCTGACAGTCCGTAAAACTTTGCTGCAATGAATTTATCCGCAGGCATATCTCCCGCATCCTTGAAAACCGACATAAATTCAGATTCCTCAACATCGAGCGGACAAAGCTTGCGCTGCACAGGCGGAAGCTCATATGGGAATCCCGGAAGTATTTGTCTCACCGAGCTTGCGGCAAGATCGATTATTTTTAGCGCGCTGACGACCTTTTTTTCCGAATTTAAAAGTATTACATTGCTGTATTTACCCATCGTTTCGGTCACGAGATACTTCATTGTTCGGTATCCCATCTCATCAAAGCAGTCAAATCCGAATTCCACGGCTCTCTCGAATCCGAGCTGCTTTACAGATACGACTCTTGAACCGGTCAAATGTTTCCGCAGCAGCATACAGAACATCGGCGCAGAGATCGGATTTTCCTTGACTATCGAAGTCAAATTAAAATGAGGATTGTTCGAACCCGATGATAAAACCAATCTGAGATTCTTTCTGCCTGCGTGAAGCATCAGCACGATCTCATCTTTTTCTGGTTGATTCACCTTCTCGACTCGTGCGTCAATTATCGTATTATTCAACTCATATACTATAGCCGAAACCATTCCGGCATCAAATGCCATTTTATGACCAATCCCTTCAGAAATTATATTATTTTTTCTACCCTTTCTGCGACAACACAGAAATTTCTCGCAAACTCTTCTCCGCCAAGACGTTCTATGAGCTTTCTTGATGGAATATTCGAATCTTCACATTCATACAGCACATCGCGTCCGTTTTCCTTCAAAAACTTTGCAATAGCTGCACAATTCGACAGAGCATATCCTTTACCTCGAACTGCTTCTGCGGTCTCGACCCCTATTTCGAACTCATTTTCTTCATCCTCAGAATCGAACGGATAGTTTGTGCATACGACAGATAATATTTTGCCATCTATTACCGTTCCGAAGCATATATGTCCAAACTCTATCATCGCCTCAATATCGTATGAGGTCAAATTTTCAAGACCGCGCAGATCGTCTATCCGCCGGGTAGAGTTCTGTATAAAGCTGCTGTTCGTGCTTTTTAATCGGTAATTTATAAAATGCTCGGTTCCGGTATCCGAAAGCACAAACATCCTGTCAAAGCAGAAAGGAGCTACACGCCGTCTGACCCATTCGATAGTCTCGGACTTGAATATCTCGTCCGCAGTCTTGAAGTTTTTAATAAATTCGACAGCAGTCTCTCTCAAGGACGGAAATACTGTGATCTCAGGCTCGCCGCCGTTTTTAAGGCTTAGTCTAAATGGTATCGCTATGTCAAAATCGCCGTTTTCGACAGATTCCTCTCCGTATTCATCCTCGTAAATCATATGCGCCTCTCAAAGAATATCGTAAAAATGCTCAATGTTTATATCCTGCGGAATATCAAGTCCGTGAGCACCGCGTCCATGCTCATTTGTATGGACTCCGTGATCGGTCGCATAGCCTATCAAAGTTCTGTGACCTCTGTTTTCCGAGACCTTTTTAGCAGTATCATATATACGTCTGTAAGCATCCGTATGATGATAAAGCCACTCCATAGCCGGATCGGCTTCTGGACTTGAAGCGTGCATTACCGAATCATACATTCCATTGTATATAACAACAAGATCATATTTATCCGATTCGATCAGCTCGATGCCCTTTTTGACCGAATATTCATCGGCTTCAGCCTCGGCAGGAAAAATAAAATAGTCCATATCACGCTCTAAGAATATTCCGGCTATCGAGCTTCCCTCGCTCGCAACTATGGCACATTTTTTTCCGGCACGTATGAATGCGTCAAAAATCGTATCGCACCTCAATACTGGCTTTTCATATTTTCTGATACCATGTACAGACGGATAAAGTCCGGTATACATAGTCGCAAAGCATACCGGCGTTACAGACGGCATGACAGTTGAAAAATCTATGGTCACACTGCTCCTCGATATGACCTTTTCAAATATATCGGAATATTTTTTTACCAGCCATTCAGCCTGCGCATCCGGATTGTACATTATTACTCTGTCACAGATATTATCACCGCACAGCTTCTTTAATATTCCGCACGAACTCTCAGTCGTTTCGGGCGGTTCTACTCCCGCGCAATCACAAATGTCGACACAAAGAGTCGTAAGCGATATTCTGCTCTGTTCCATATTATCTCCTTAAAATTCGACAGCTTCGTCAAACTCGATATACGGTCTTTGTCCGTCAAATCTGATTGGAAGAATGATATATGTAGAGGTAAAATACTTTTCTCCCGAACCGCCCCAACGGTCTCCGACATATATGAATCTTCCGTCACGTTCAAGCACGAATGCCGGCTGTGAATCAAATGTGGTCTTGTCTCCGAAATCTTCGAGCATTTCCCAATCTCCATCGATAGAATCCGCGCACGACCACTTTCCCTGATTTGGTGCCCAGCCTGTGCAATAGGATGAAAGCATATAATACTTTCCATCCTTTTTGAAGAGTGCAGGCGCTTCACGATATTCTCCCTGCCAGAGGACATTTACAAGTTTTTCGGTATTAAGGAAGTCCTTTGTAAGTCTCCAAATATGAAGATCAGCATTATCTCTCGAAGCTGCGATAAAATATGCGCGTCCGTCATCGTCCTTGTAAAGCGTACAGTCACGTGCCATATCTCCGAAAGGATTAAAGCTGCCGTGATAAACAAAGTCTCTGTCCGGATAATCGGAAGTGGCTACGGCACAGCGTGCATCCTTATAATCATGTCCGTTTTCATAATGACACCAAAGCACGAATTTTTTAGTATATTCACAGTAAAGTACCTTGGGACGTTCGAGATTAACTTTACAAGCGCTTCCGTCTGCATTCTTGCCTGTAAGTTCGAGCGTAGTCTTTACTCTGATAGGGGCTGTAGGAGTATCTGTGGTGATTATATCACCGCGGAATTCAAAGGACTTGAAATCCTTTGTTCGGTAACAGGCGATGTAATTGTTATCGCGGCGATCCTCACCGTACCAATAATACCAGCCCTTATAAAAGAGCATATGTCCGCCGTGTGCGTGAATAACATTTCCGTCAGTATCGAGCCATTTCTGACCGTTTTTAAATTCTGTCATTGTTTATTCCATACCTTTCGTTCAACCAAAAAAATCTTATGATTTATTATACCACAGGTTGTGGAAAAAAGCAAGAGTTTATTTAAATTATAAGTAAAGTTTAAAATTACAATATCATAGTATAATCACAAAAAATCGAAGTCTCTCGACTTCGATTTCTTGTATTTAATGAGGAACTCAGCCCTCAACGTTGATAACCTGCTTTCCATTGTAGGAACCGCAAGCTCTGCAAACTCTATGAGCGAGATTGTACTCACCGCACTTCGGGCACTTTACCATACCCGGCATATCGAGCTTCCAGACGTTCGAACGTCTCTTATCACGTCTCGCCTTGGAGACTTTCTTCTTCGG